>JAWLAI010000008.1 GCA_041395565.1 Pseudomonadota bacterium
CACGCGCGGACGGTTGTCCGCGTCGCGGTAATGCTCCACGCGTCCGCCGAAACGTACCATGCGGGTGAATTCCGGGCGCTCGATCTCCCACGGGAAACCGTCGCGCAGCCAGTGATCGGGGTCCTCGACCTGGTAGCCCTCCTTGATGTGCTGGTGGAACATGCCGTACTGGTAGCGGATGCCGTAGCCGATCACCGGCAGCTGCAGGCTCGCGCAGCTGTCCATGAAGCAGGCGGCCAGCCGCCCCAGGCCGCCGTTGCCGAGCCCGGCATCGACCTCCTCGCTCTCGATCTCCTCCAGGGCCAGCGCATGCTGCTGCATCGCGCCGGCGGCCGCGTCGCGCAGCTCCAGGTTGAGCAGGTGGTTGCCCAGCGCCCGCCCCATCAGGAATTCCAGCGACAGGTAGCAGGCGCGACGCGTCCCCGGGCGGGTGAAGGCGCGCCAGGTATTGCGCCAGTCGGCCATGAGCCGGTCGCGGATCGCCACGGCCAGCGCCTGGTAGACGTCCACCGGCGTACAGCCGAGGAAGTGACCGCGATGATGGGTCAGGTAGAAATCGAAGTCTCTGCGTATGGTGTCGGCATCGACCGGCAACGGCTCCATAACGGGCAGCAGGCAGAGTTCCTTGTGCTTGGGATGAGTGTCATTCATGGCTGTGGCGGTCAGATTCCGGGTTCGCTGTACAGTGCCAGGTATTGTCGCGCACTTTCGCGCCAGCTGAAATCCTGCTGCATGGCGGTTTGCTGGACCTGCGGCCAGTAGCGCGGGTGATGGAACAGCGCCACCGCGCGCAACAGCGCGGCGTGCAGCTCCCCCGCATCGGGTGTGTGAAACACGATGCCGGTGGCGCTGCCGGCAGCCAGGTTTTCCGCGCTGGCGTCGACCACGGTGTCCGCGAGCCCGCCGGTGTGGTGCACCACCGGCGGGGTGCCGTAGCACAGGCTGTACAGCTGGTTCAGCCCGCAGGGTTCGTAACGTGATGGCATTACGAAGAAATCCGCCCCCGCCTCGACCAGGTGGGCGAGCCGCTCCGAATAGCCGACAAACAGCCGCACCCGGTCCGGAAACCTGGCCTGCAGCTGCTGCAACCGGTCGATGTACTCCTGCTGGCCGTCGCCGACGATCACGAATGCCGCCCGCGCCTGAGCCAGCAGGCGGCCCGCGGCTTCCGCCAGCAGGTCGCAGCCCTTCTGGGCCGTCAGCCGCCCGACCGAGCCGAACAGCGGCTGGTCCCGCACCACCGCCGCCGGCCGCCAGTCCAGCGCCTCGTACAGCGCCTTGCGATTGACCGCGCGGCCCATCGCGCGGTTGCCGATTCCGTAGTTCAGCGCCAGCAGCTTGTCGTGGACCGGGTCCCAGATGGCGTGATCCAGGCCGTTGAGGATGCCGCGCAGCTTCCAGGCGTAGTGGCGCAGCACGCCGTCCATGCCGTGCCCGAAGGCCGGCGTCAGGATCTCCTTGGCGTAGGTGCGGCTGACCGTGGTGATCGCATCCGCGTACACCAGCGCCGCCTTGAGCATGGAAAAACCGCCGTGAAACTCCACGCCTTCCAGGTGCCACCACGACTCCGGCAGTTGCAGGCGCTGGAATTCGGCGCGCGAAAAGTGACCGCCGAAGGCCAGGTTGTGGATGGTGAACACGCTGCGCGGCGACCCGGGCTGCAGCCGCAGGTACGCCGGGACCAGGCCGGTCTGCCAGTCGTGGCAATGCACCACATCGGGGCGCCAGCCGGCCGGTGCGACCGAGCCCGCCAGCCGCGCCGCGAACTGGGCGAAGGCGCTGTAGCGCTCGGCGTTGTCCGGCCAGTCGGCACCGTAGGCATCGACGTAGGGGTTGCCCGGGCGGTCGAACAGTGCCGGACAGTCCGCCAGCCAGACCGGCACCCGGAATCCTTCCGGGCGCACTTCGAGCAGATGGAAGGTGTGCATCCGCCCGGCCAGCGGGATGTCGATGCTCAGCAGCGGCCGCGGCCGGCGCACCGCGCGCAGCACATCGCCGTAGGCCGGCAGCAGCAGGCGCACGTCGGCGCCGAGGTCCGCGAGCGCATGCGGCAGGCTATAGCCGAAATCGCCGAGTCCGCCGGTCTTGATGAGCGGAAACAGCTCGCTGATGACGTGCAGTACTCTCATCGCTGCCCTTGCAGGAAGATCGCCCCCAGCGGTGGCAGGGTGAGCTCGATGGACTGTGCGAAATCCATCCATGGCAGTGGTTCCACGGTCACGGCACCGTTACCGGTATTGCTGCCGCCGTAGAATTCCGAATCGGTGTTGAGGATTTCCCGGTAATACCCGGCCGGCGGCACACCGATGCGGTAGCCGCGCCGCACCACCGGTGTGAAGTTCAGCACGCAGACGATACTCTGCTCCGGCACGTCGGACATGCGCAGCAGGCTCAGCACCGACTGGTCGCTGTCATGGCAGTCGATCCAGCGGAAACCGGCGGGGTCGTGATCGTAGCGGTACAACGCGGGCTGTTCGCGGTAGAGTCGGTTGAGATCGCGCACCAGGGTCTGGAGGCCACGGTGCGTGGCAACGTCCAGCAGCGGCCAGTCGATGGTATGGCGCGCGTCCCATTCCAGCCATTGCCCGAACTCGCCGCCCATGAACAGCAGCTTCTTGCCGGGATGGGCATACTGCCAGGCATAGAACAGGCGCAGGTTGGCCATCTTCTGCCAGTGATCGCCCGGCATCTTGCTGAGCATGCTGCGCTTGCCGTGGACGACCTCGTCGTGCGAGAGCGGCAGGACGAAATTCTCGGTCCAGGCATAGAGCTGACTGAAGGTGAGCTTGTTGTGGTGATACTTGCGGTGTACCGGGTCCTCCTCGATATAGGAGAGACAGTCGTTCATCCAGCCCATGTTCCACTTCAGGCTGAATCCCAGGCCACCGATCTCCACCGGCCGCGACACCATCGGCCAGGAAGTGGATTCCTCGGCGATGGTCAGCACGCCCGGGAACAGGCCGTGCACGACACGGTTCAGCTCGCGCAGGAAATCGATGGCCTCCAGATTCTCGCGCCCGCCGAACTGGTTGGGCGACCATTCGCCCTCGCGGCGCGAATAGTCCAGGTAGAGCATCGAGGCGACGGCATCCACGCGCAGCCCGTCGATGTGGAATTCCTCCAGCCAGTAAACCGCATTGGTGAGCAGGAAGTTGTGCACCTCGCGCCGCCCGTAGTCGAACACCAGCGTGCCCCAGTCCTGGTGCTCGCCGCGCCGCGGATCGGCGTGCTCGTAGGTCGCCTCGCCGGTGAAGCGCGCCAGCGCGTAGAAATCGCGCGGGAAATGCGCCGGTACCCAGTCGAGCAGGACGCCGAGTCCGTGCACGTGGCACTGCTCGATGAAGTAGCGCAGGTCGTCCGGACTGCCGTGGCGCGCGGTCGGCGCGAAATAACCGGTCACCTGGTAGCCCCAGGACTCGTCCAGCGGGTGCTCGCTCACCGGCATCAGCTCGATGTGGGTGTAGCCGAGGTCGAGCACGTAGGGTATCAGCTGCGCCGCCAGTTCGCGCCAGTTGAGAAAACCGCCGTCGGCGCCGCGCCGCCACGACCCGGCATGCACCTCGTAGATGCTCACCGGGCGGTGCTGCCAGTCAAAGCGCGCACGCGCGGCGAGCCAGTCGTCGTCCGACCAGGACCAGGCGCTGTCGGCCGGCACGATCGAGGTGGTATCCGGGCGCATAGCCATGCGCCGGGCGTACGGGTCGGTCTTCGTGAAGGCCTGGCCGTTGCGGGCCATCACCTCGTACTTGTAGGCGTCGCCAGCCTGCAGGCCGGGTATGAACAGCTCCCAGATGCCGGAGGAACCACGGCAGCGCATCGGGTGACGGCGCCCGTCCCAGCCGTTGAAATCGCCGACCACGCTGACGCGCGTCACGCCCGGCGCCCAGACCGCGAACTGCACGCCCGCCACGGCATCGATAGTCGCCGGCCGCGCGCCGAGGAATTGCCAGGCATGCTGATGCCGGCCTTCCTGGAACAGGTGCAGGTCGAAATCGCTGATCTGCGCCGCGAAGCTGTACGGCGAAACCTGGCGGTGCACCTCGGCTGAGTGTTTTTCGGTCCAGGTGAGGCTGTAATGGCGCGGCAGCCGGTCCGCCGGCTGCAGCACGCGCACGAAGAAATCACTGCCCGGAATGCGCTGCATCGCCCCGGCCCCGTCGAGTTCGACCGACTCCGCCGGCGGCAGGAAGACCGTCACCTCGCGCGTACCGTCGGCGCACGGATGCACCCCCAGCACCTCGAATGGGTCGTGCATACTGCCCTCCTGGACGCGTTGCCGGGCGGGACTCAGTCGTTGGTCGGCGGCGGTGGTATCAGCTGCGCTGCGCATGGTTGCTCATCTCCTTCAGGCGTGCGGCGGTTGCCGGTGTGATCTGGGACCAGTCGAAGCGCCAGCGCCAGTGTTCGCCATCGTTGCCGGGAATGTTCATGCGGGCGGAGGAATCCAGCCCGAGCACATCCTGCAGCGGCAGCACGCACAGCTGCGCCCGGCTCTGCATGGCGGCGATCATCATGGCCGTAACGACAGCGGCGGGATCGCCGATGCCCAGGTTCTCGAGGACGAAACGCTGCTCGTGCGGCTGCAGCGAGTCGAACCAGCCCCGGGTCGTGTCGTTGTCATGGGTACCGGTATAGACCACGGTATCGGGGGTGATATTGCGGGGCTTGTGCGGGTTGTCATCAAAGGCGTCGAAGGCGAACTGCAGCACGGCCATGCCGGGCAGGTGGAAACGCTTGCGCAGCTCGGTCACGGCCGGGGTGATGATGCCGAGATCCTCCGCCACCAGCGGAAGATTACCCATCCGCTGCTGCAGCTTCAACAACAGCTCGTCGCCCGGGGTCTTGACCCATTCGCCCCGCTCCGCAGTCGGACAGTCGCGGTCGATCACCCACACGGCCTCCAGTCCGCGGAAATGATCGATTCGGACCAGGTCGAACCACTGGAAGTGGCTCTGCAGGCGCTGCAGCCACCACTCGAACCCCTCCGCCCGGTGCACTTCCCAGTCATAGTGCGGATTACCCCAGCGCTGCCCGGTGGCCGAGAAATAGTCCGGTGGCACCCCGGTCACCGCGGCCAGCTGCCCGTCGGCATCGAGCAGAAAGCGCTGCGGCGCGGCCCAGACGTCGACGCTGTCGTGCGCCACGAAGATCGGCATGTCGCCGAACAGCACGATATCGCGCGCCGCGGCGGCGGCGCGGATCTCCTGCCAGCTGCGGTAGATCTGGTACTGCTGCCAGCGAATCAGGTCGAGTCGGTGCACATGCTTCAGCCGCATGCCGGCGAGCGCGCCGGGTCGGCGCTGGCGGTAGGCGTCCGGCCATTCGTACCAGGGCCGGTTGTCGTGCAGTTGCTTGAGCAGCAGGAAGTCGACGAAATCATCCAGCCAGAACGCCTGCTGTGACTGCCAGACCCGGTAGTCCGGATCATCCGGCTGCGGCTGCATGTCGCTGTCGAGCGGCAGCAGTGCCGGATTGGCGGCGAATGCCGACAGGCACTGGTACGGGGAGTAACCGCGGCAGGGCATGCCTAGCGGTAACACCTGCCACACGCCCTGCCCTGCCGCCGCCATGAAATCCAGCCAACGCTCGGCCGCGTCGAGCCGCCGCGACGGCAGGCTGGTGGGATGCAACAGAATGCCGCTGCGTCTGCGTAACAGAGGGTTGCTTGTCATGACTGATCGCTCGTTCATGCCCCGCGCATGCAGGGCGGGATGGAGGCGCGCCCGCCATCCGGCCGTCGGTGCGCGCGCCGGGCCGCCGGGTATCAGTTCCGGCGCATGGTCCCGGAACCGCCGCGGGTCTGGGCCTTGCCCATCGAAATGGGGATTTCCAGCGACGGCGGCGCGGGCATGCCCATCAGCTGGTACAGCATGCGCAACTGGCTGCGATAGAGCTGGTCGAAGTCCTGCACCGACTCGCTCGGGTTATAGTCGCCGAACCACCAGAACCAGTCCGAACCCTCGCAGATCGCCAGCTGGCGCGTGATCCGGGTGCGCTGCTGCTCGTCCAGGGTGGTGACGTCCATGAAACGGTCGTAGTCGCGCTTGGCTTCGACGAGCAGGTCCCAGGCCCGGTTCTTCTCGGCATCGCCGATCCAGGTGGAAAAGGACCCGAACACCCAGCTGCCGGGACAGATGGACGGCAGCTTGACAGCCGGCAGCGTGGCGGCCTGCGAGAAGGTGATCGTCTCGACCCCCGGTTCCTCGATCAGGGCGCGGTAGAGGCGCTCGATGAAGTGCACGCCGTTGTCCGGGTAGTATTCCCAGGCGTTCTCGCCATCCAGGATCACGCTGATGCAGCAGTCGTCGGCGGCCGCGTCGAGGAACTTGGTGATGTTGCGCAGGTGCATGATGAAATTCGCCACCGCGTCGCCCGCATCCCAGTTGCGGTACTCGAAACCGATCAGGTCGGACAGGCCGTCGTCGCGGAAGAAGATCCTGCACTTGCCGCCGCTGGCGTGGTAGGCCTGGAACAGGCCGCGCTTGCTGGCGATATCCTGCTCCGCCAGCTTGGACAGCCGCGCGCTGTTGCGCCACACGTTCTCCCCGGACGCCGTCCACTGCATGTCGAACTCGTCCAGCAGTTCCAGGGCATCCTTGCTGATGCTGCCCTCGGACAGCCATACCCCGTGCGGTTTGCGACCGAAACAGCGGTCGAACAGCTCGATCCCCTGGCGCATGTGCCAGCGGCTGCGGCTGCGGCCGCCCGGGTAGGCGCTGGCGGTGGGGCGCGGCGCCTCCGGCAGGGCGCAGCTGGCATTGCTGAAATCGTTCAGCAGCGGCACGATCGGGTGGCCCCAGGGCGTCATCGAGAGCTCGATCTGGCCGCGCCCGGCGAGGCGCTTGTAGCGCGGGATGATGTCGCTGATGCATTCCCGGATGATGCCGAGCAGCGCGAGCCGGTCTGCCAGCGTGTAGCCGCCGCGCTTGTCGAGCAGCGCGCGCACCCGCGTCTGCTGCTTGTAGGAATAGCCCAGCCAGGCCAGGTGGTACCAGGTGAGCAGGTCGTGGAAGTACTGCTCGTTCAGGTAGCCCAGCGCCACGGGCTCGGTGCCGTGCACCTGCTGGGGCTCCAGCATGCGCCGCGGGTACTCGGCCAGCGCCTTGAAGGCGGGCCACGGCTCGATCATGGTCGGGCCGTTGCAGCGCTGGCAATGCCGGATGATCTCCAGCCGTGCCTTGACGTCCTGCGGGATCGGCGTCACCCCCGCCAGCAGGTTCAGCAGCGAGTCATTGAGCGGCTTGCCGCTGGTGAGGAAGGCATCGAGCTGGGTACTGTAGTCCAGCAGCTGCTCCAGCAGCACCGGCGCGAAATTCACCACCAGGCGCATGCCAGGGTGCTGCTCGAGGTGCCAGGCCATGTCGGAATAGTCCTTCATGGCGTGGAGGTATACCCAGGGGAGGTGATAGACGCCCTGCAGCTCGTCGCGGTAATACGGCTGGTGCATGTGCCAGCAAAGCACGAATTTCATGGCCGTTCCTCATGGCAGCACGCGTCAGTCGGCGCGCGGGTCGACGATACCATAAAGATTCTGGCCCAGCATGGCCGGGGTAACCAGGCGTATACCCGTGGGGGTGATGTGGAACTGGCGGGCGTCCTCCTCCAGGTTCTCGCCGATGACCGTGCCGTCCGGGATGACGCAGCCCTTGTCGATGATGGTGTTGGTGATCCTGCAGTTGTCACCGATGGTGACCTTCGGCAACACCACGGAATTGGTCACCTTGCTGTAGCTGCCGACAGTGGTGGCGAAGAAGATCACCGAGCGCCGGATCTGCGCGCCCGAGATGATGCAGCCCGCCGAGATCAGCGAGTCGATTGCGATGCCGCGCCGGTCTTCCTCGTCGAACACGAACTTGGCCGGCGGGTGCTGGGTCTGGTAGGTCCAGATCGGCCAGTAGCGGTCGTACAGGTTCAGCTCCGGCTCCACGTCGCACAGCTCGATGTTGGCCGACCAGTAGGAATCCACGGTACCGACATCGCGCCAGTAGGCCGGCTCGCCGTCCTCGTCCCGGAACGGATACGCCACGACGTTCAGGTCGTTGATGCGGGCCGGTATGATGTCGCGGCCGAAATCGTGCGACGAACTCAGGTCGGCGGCATCGTTGCGCAGGATGTCGTAGAGCACACGGGTGGAGAAGATGTAGATGCCCATCGACACCAGCGCCACGTCCGGTTTGCCCGGCATGGGTTCGGGACGCTCCGGCTTTTCCGTGAAGCGCGTGATGCGCAGTTTCTCGTCGACGCTCATCACGCCGAAGGCCGTGGCCTGGTCCAGCGGCGCCTCGATGCAGCCGACGGTGAAGTCGGCGTTGTTCTCGACGTGGTGGATCAGCATCTTGGAATAGTCCATGGTGTAGATGTGATCCCCGCCCAGCACCATGACGTAATCCGGCGAGTGGCGGCGGATGATGTCGATGTTCTGGTAGAGCGCATCCGCGGTGCCCTTGTACCACTGCTTCTCCGAGGTGCGCTGCTGGGCCGGCAGGATTTCCACGAACTCGCCGATCTCGTTGCGCAGGAAGCTCCAGGCACGCTGCAGGTGGCGGATCAGGGAATGCGCACGGTACTGGGTGAGCACGCCGATGCGGCGCAGGCCGGAATTGATGCAGTTGGACAGCGCGAAATCGATGATGCGGAACTTGCCGCCGAACGGCACCGCCGGCTTGGCGCGCCAGCGGGTCAGGTCGTACAGGCGTGAGCCCTCGCCGCCGGCAAGGATGAGTACCAGCGTGGTGCGGGTCAGGTCGCTGACCTGATTGGGTTCGATGTAGTACCTGTATTTTTTGGCCTGTTCTTCCGGTGTAACGTTTGCCATCTTAGCCCTCTTGCGGATGCCGGCTGTGCGCGCGGTAGTGGTTGATCAGCCGGTTGGTCGACGAATCGTGATCGGTGGCGTCGGTCTCGGCCTGCAGCTGCCCGAGCACCTGCTTGGCCAGCTGTTTGCCCAGCTCCACGCCCCACTGATCGTACGAATTGATATTCCACAGCACGCCCTGCACGAAGATCTTGTGCTCGTAGAGCGCAATCAGGGCGCCCAGGCGGTGCGGCGTGATGCAATCGATGAAGATCGTGTTGCTCGGCCGGTTGCCCGGAAACACCATGTGCGGCAGCCGCAGGGCGGCGGTGGCCGGGTCGGTGCCGGCGCCGGCCAGAGCGCGCGCCGTCTGGTCCCGGTCGCGGCCGATCATGAGCGCCTCGCCCTGGGCGATGACGTTGGAGATCATGATGTCGTGCTGGTCCCGGCTGCGTGCCTGCGTCCGCATGCTGGCGATGAAATCCGCCGGGATCAGCTGCGTGCCCTGATGCAGCAGCTGGTAGAAGGAGTGCTGGCCGTTGATGCCGCTCTCGCCCCACAGCACCGGCGCGGTGGGATAGTCGACGCTGTTGCCGTTGCGGTCGACCGACTTGCCGTTGCTTTCCATGTCGGCCTGCTGCAGGTACAGCGGCAGCAGCCGCAGCAGGTGATCGTAGGGCAGCACCACCTGGGTGGCGGCGCCGAAGTAGTGCCGGTACCAGAACCCGAGCAGGGCCAGCAGCACCGGCATGTTATGCGCGTACGGCGCCGTGCGGAAATGCTCGTCCATGGCGTGGGCGCCGGCCAGCAGTTCCTCGTATGCCTCCGGGCCGATGGCCAGCATGATGGACAGGCCGATGGCCGACCACAGCGAGTACCTGCCGCCAACCCAGTTCCAGAACACGAACATGTTGGCGGCATCGATGCCGAAGGCCTCGACGGCCTCGCGGTTGGTGGACACCGCGACGAAATGCCGCGCGATATGTGCCGTCGCGCCGGCCGCCTGCAGGAACCACGCCCGCGCCGCGCCGGCATTGGTCAGCGTTTCCTGGGTGGTGAAGGTCTTGGAGGCGACGATGAACAGCGTGGTCGCGGGATCCAGGCCGTCGAGCAGTTGCTCGATCTGCATGCCGTCGACGTTGGACACGAAGTGCATGCGCAGGCGCTCGTGCCACAGCGGGCGCAGCGCGGTGCACACCATGCGCGGGCCGAGATCGGACCCGCCGATGCCGATGTTCACCACGTCGGTGACCGGCTTGCCGGTGTAGCCCAGCCACTCGCCGCTGCGCACCCCGCGGCTGAACGCCGCCATGTGTTCGAGTTCCGCCCGCACCGCCGGCATGACGTCGTCGCCGTCCACGTACACGGGACGGTCGCTACGGTTGCGCAGGGCCGTGTGCAGCACCGCCCGCCCCTCGGTGAGGTTGATGCGGGCGCCGGAGAACAGCTGCTCGCGCATGCGCGCGAGTCCGGCATCCTCCGCCAGGGTGCAGAGCAAACTCAGGGTCTCGTCGTTGACGCGGTTTTTGGAATAGTCGAGCAGCAGGCCGTCGAATTCCAGCGCGTAACGCCGCGCCCGGCCCGGATCGGCCGCGAACAGGGCGCGCAGGTGCTGGCCCTCGATCTCGGCGTGATGCTGCCACAGCTGCGCGATCACCGGCAGGCGATTCAGTGACGTGCTGGGTGATGATGCATTCATAAGTTCAGGTCTTGTTCCCTGGCAAACGGGATGCCCCCCGGCATCGGCGGACCGCCACGCAGGCCCGTGCTGCCGGTCGCGCCTGACCGGCGGCGCCCAAGGATACACGGACACAGGACGGTACGCATGGGTATCGCGCACGGGCACGCGGCACAGCACCGGCCCGTCGCGCGTGCCGCCGGCCCATGCGGTAGCAATCCCGGGGTTAATTTAGTACAGCGCGTATTGCAGACTATTGACGCAAATCAATTTTCCGCCAGCCCCGCCATGGCCGACCGCCACACGCGGCAAGCCCCGGGATTGCCAGCAGCCAACGACGTGCTACCCTGCGTGCGGTCGCTGGGCGTGCAGCGGAGATCGGATTGCGCATGAATGTACTCGTGGTGGATATCGGGGGACTGAGCGTCAAGCTGGCACTCACCGGCACGAACGCACCGCGCAGCTTTCCCACACCGCCGCACATGTCCCCGCAGCAGCTGCTGCAGGGCATCACGGCGACCTGCGCCGACTGGCGGTTCGACCGGGTCGCGATCGGCTTTCCCGGCCCGGTGCGCGACAACCGGCCGCAGCGCGAACCGGTCAACCTCGGTACCGGCTGGGTGGAGTTCGACTATCCCGCCGCCTTCGGCTGCCCGGTACGGATGATCAACGACGCCGCCATGCAGGCGCTGGGGAGCTACCGCGGCGGCCACATGCTGTTCCTGGGACTGGGAACGGGGCTCGGCACCGCGCTCATCCACGAGGGGCACATCGTGGCGATGGAACTCGCGCACCTGCCGTTTCACGACGGTCTGACCTTCGAACAGGCGCTCGGCAAGGCTGGCCTGGACCGGGCGGGGCTCGCCGCATGGAAGACCCGGGTGCTGGAGGCGATCGCGCTGTTCCGCTATGTCCTGAATCCGGACTACGTGGTGCTCGGCGGCGGCAATGTGTGGAAGTTCACCGACGCCGAGCTGCCCGCGGGCGTGCTGCGCGGCGACAACAGCAATGCCTTCACCGGCGGTTTCCGTTTGTGGGACCCGGACGCGGCCCCGGCGCCGGGCGGGCCATAGGCCGCCGGCGTCACCGGACCGGACCTAGCGCCGGCTACCCGCTGCCGCGTTTGATGTCGGTCAAGAACCCGGCCGCTGCATGCGGGGACCGCGCCGGAGGCCGGAAAAATCGCTTGCCTTGTCCGGCCTGCTCGACTAAATCTATGCATGCCTTGTACTGCGCACGCAGACACACTACGACAGCGTCGAGGAGGAGAAGGCATGAGCCTCAGCAAGCAGTATCTCAAGTCCAAGCCCGTCTGCAAGGTCACGTTCCGGGTGCCGGCCGCCGCCGCGCCGGACGCGAACAGCGTCCACATCGTCGGCGATTTCAACAGCTGGGACATCTATGCGATCCCGCTGCAGAAGCTCAAGGACGGCACGTTCAAGGTCACGCTCGAACTCGAACCCAACCACGAGTACCAGTTCCGCTATCTGATCGACGAGAACACCTGGGAAAACGACTGGGAAGCGGACAAATACGTCCCGACCCCCTACGGCAACGCGGAGAATTCCGTCGTCGTGGTCTAGCACCTGACGCGTGATCCCGCGCGCGCCGCGCAGCCGTCCGGCGCGCACCGGCACGGACCGGGTTCACACCGCCACGCAGGCCGGCCGCTCCGGCTGCCCCAATGCCGGGCGCGTCGCGGGATCGTAACCTCCCGGCCGTCGCGGCGGCCAGCCGCCCCGCCCTGCGGGCACTGCATGCACGCTGCCGCGCGCACTCTTGGTGCACGGCGGCGGCGCCACGCCACATGATTGTGCAGATATCCCCGCGGCCGCCGCGCCGTCCCGGCGCGTCCTGCGGCAGCGGCTGCCGCAACTGCCGCGGCGGCCGCGATATTCGCGATCACGGGCAGCGCTGGCGCGGATATTGCAGCTGATACTGCATTTCTCAGCCCGCAGGATGCCATCCCACATGACCGACTCGACCGCTTTTCCCCGTCACGGCGACAAGGAAAACTCCCCGTTTTTCGAAAACTACCTCCGCTTGCTCCTCGAGGAACGCGACCGCAGCGGCCTGACCGACATGATCGACCGGATCGAGGCGATCATGATCACCGTCGATCCCGGCCACTCCATCCGCTACATCGGCGAACTCGCACTGATGACGCCCTATCACTACCTGGTGACCCTGGAGAGCAAGAGCCACTGGACCCACGTCCTGCGTATCGACATGAACTCGCCGGATTTTCTGGTGCGCGAAGTGAAGGACAAGCGCACGCGCGGCATCTTTCGCAGCCTGAACGAGGTCTACCCGATCGGCGCCCGCAAACCCAACAGCCGCTACATGGGCGAGATCCTGCGCGTCAGCAATCTGCACGATGTGGTCGAGTGCCAGCAGGCACGGGAATTCCGGTTCTTCTCCCAGGACGAAACCCGCAAGCTGGAACTGCCCGGCAACCTGGCCATCGTCAAACCGTCACCCTACACGCACAACATCGTCGGTTACATCGAACGTCCGCTGGACCAGATCAGGGTCTATGCCCTCGGCATCAGCAGCATCATGCCGGAGGTGCAGGAGGTCTACCTGGCGGCGAAGGAATTGCAGAAGCAGCTGGCAATCGACGACCTGATCCTGCCGATCGATCACCTCGCCACGCGCGTCTACAGCCAGAACCGCGAGGTCGCCATCCTGGAATGGCTGTCGCTGTCCAGCTATTACTACTGGGGTTCCTACGACATCCGCGATCAGAATTCGTCCACCAACGTCACCAAGAACGTGCACCATGCCAACGAGATACACAGTCCGGCCAAGGTGTTCACCGCCAACAACACGCCCTACTTCGTCAACCATCTGGAGCGGCTCCCCTCGCCCACCGAGACCTTCGTGCGCAACTACGGACCGCGCCTGCACCACATCGCCCTGGCCGTGCGCGACGGCATGACCGACGGCCGGGAAAACATCGAGTACGTGGTCCGGCAGATCGCCGCGCAGGGGCGCGACTTCCTGCTCGACGTGATAGGCTCGCGCGACCAGGGCCTGAAGCAGATCTTCTCCAGCGCCTCGGAGCATTCCTCGCTGATCGTCGAGTACGTCCAGCGCTTCGGAGATTTCCAGGGCTTCTTCGCCAAGGACAACGTCGCGCAACTGACCCATGCCGCGGGCGTGGAGGAGGAACTGCTCGAACTGCAGGCACTGGCCAGTCGCACGCATCAGGGTCAGGCGGCGGGTTAGCAGCGCACACCGCGGCATGCCCAGCACCGTTACGGACATGACTGACAGCATCGCAACCCTGGAACCCGCGCTCGCGCAGTTGCCGCCGACACCGCGACCGAGCCTGGAAGCCCTGCGCTTCATGGTCGCCGAGCGCAGCGATCCGGCGGAGACGCTGAACACCGTGATCCGGCTGATCCAGGAGTACATCCGCACCGACGTCTGTTCGGTGTACCTGCTCGAGCCCGATCGCACCCATCTGGTGCTCGCCGCCACCCGGGGCCTGCGCCCCGAGTCCGTACGCCGGGTGCGCATGAGTCTACAGGAGGGGCTGGCCGGCCTGGTGGCCCAGGAATCGCGACCGATCGCAGTGGAGGATGCGACCCGCCATGCGCGCTTCAAGTACTTTCCGGAAACCGGCGAGGAACCCTACCATTCCTTCGTCGGACTGCCCCTGCTGGACCGGGGACTGCTGCAGGGCGTGCTGGTCCTGCAGAACGAGGCTGCGCGCAGCTTCAGCCGGGAGGAAATCGCGGGCCTGATGGAGACGGTGCTGCCGCTCGGCCCCATCGTCAGCGAGGTCCGGCGCATCGAGCAGCTGATCGCCCCGGACTTCGAACGCCTCTACGGCCTGTCCCGCAACCTGTGGTGGTGCTGGGACATGGCGGCAGAGGAGCTGTTCCACGCGCTCAACCCCGAGCGCTGGCACCAGCTGGACCACAACCCGGTCGCGCTGATCGCCGAGATACCGCTGTTCGAGCTCGAAGAGCGCATCGACCGTCACGTCCTGAGCGGCGCCATCAACCAGTGCTGCCGGCGGCTGCAGGAATACCTCAGGAACCAGGACAGCTGGGGCGACACCCATGCCGGCGTGCTCGGCGCCCGCCCCGTCGCCTACTTCTCCGCCGAATTCGGCCTGCACGAATCGGTGCCCGTGTATTCCGGGGGACTCGGCATCCTCGCCGGCGATCACATCAAGAGCGCGTCCGATCTCGGCGTGCCGCTGATCGGCGTCGGGCTGTATTACGGCCAGGGCTATTTCCACCAGTATCTGGATCAGGACGGCTGGCAGCACGAGGACTACCTCGACGTGGACGCGGTGCAGCTGCCCATGGAGCCCGCGACCGACAGCGACGGGCAACCCCTGATGATCTCCATCGACACCCGCACCGGCACGCTGTCCGCACTGGTGTGGAAACTGACGGTGGGCCGCTGCACGCTGCTGCTGCTGGATTCCGACGTGCCCGAGAACAACGAGCAGGACCGCGAACTGACTGCCCGGCTCTACGGCGGCGACGCGCGCACCCGCATCCGCCAGGAACTGCTGCTCGGCGTCGGCGGCATCCGGGCGCTCGAGGCACTGGGCATCAGCCCGGGCGTGGTGCACATGAACGAGGGCCACAGCGCCTTTGCCGCACTCGAGATGGCACGCCGGCGCATGCAGACGGAAGGCGTCGATTTCTGGGAGGCGATGCTGCGCGTGGCGCGCCGCAACGTCTTCACCACGCACACGCCGGTGCCGGCCGGCCACGACCGCTTCACCACCGACCTGGTGGAGGAGCACCTGGGCCCGCTGCGCGATGCCCTGGGGCTGAGCCACGATGCGTTGATGGGACTGGGCCGGGTCGAGCCGGGCAATCCCGGAGAGAAATTCTGCATGACGGTGCTGGCGCTGAAGATGTCACGCCGCAGCAACGGCGTCTCCGCCCTGCATGGACGGGTCTCGCGGTCGATGTGGCGCGACCTCTGGCCGGCCCGCCCGGCGCCCATCGGCCATATCACCAACGGGGTGCACGTGCTGTCCTGGCTGGCGCCGCAGATGCGCATCCTCTACGAGCGCCACTTCGGCCCGGACTGGGTCAGGCACAGCGCCGAGCCGCAGGTCTGGAGCGCCATCGACCGGCTGGACGACGGGGAATTGTGGGAAACGCACCAGGTGCTGAAGGCGCGGCTGCTGGATTTCGTGCGCCACCGCGTCACCGGCCAGGAGACGCGCCGCGGAGCGACGGCGGCGGTCATCGAGGAACTGCGCCGTTCGCTGAACCTCGACACCCTGACCATCGGCTTCGCGCGCCGCTTCGCGGAGTACAAGCGCGGCAACCTGCTGCTCGCCGACCTGGAGGCACTGGACCGCCTGGTCAACAATCCCCAGGCACCGGTGCAGATCCTGTTCGCGGGCAAGGCCCACCCCCAGGACAGTATCGGCAAGGGCATCCTGCGCACGATCGACCAGCTCAGCCGCGACCCGCGCTTCGCCGGCAAGATCGTGTTCGTGGAGGACTACGACATGAACACCGCGCGCCACCTGGTACAGGGCGTCGATGTGTGGCTGAACACCCCGCGGCGCCCGCTGGAGGCCTCGGGCACGAGCGGCCAGAAGGTGGTGTTGAACGGCGGTCTCAATCTCTCGGTGCTGGACGGGTGGTGGGCGGAGGCTTACGACGGCCGCAACGGCTTCAGCATCGGCAACGGCGCAACCCACACCGACCAGGCGCGGCAGGACGCGCACGACGGTGCGGCCCTGTACCGGACCCTGTTGCAGGAGGTCATCCCGCTGTATTACCGTCGCGATACGGACGGGCTGCCGCATGCGTGGATCACGCGCATGAAACGCTCGATCCGCACGCTGGGCTGGCGCTTCAACGCCGACCGCATGGTCAAGGACTACGTCATGAAATGCTATCTGCCGGCAGCGGGCGGCGTCTCCAGCGACATGAGCCGCGACTAGCCGCCGCCGCGGCCTGCGCCTGCGGGGCGCGCACCAGGGAGAACGACCGATGGAAGAGGAGCGCCGGCTAGACGCCGTCATCGAACGCCACGGCGGGCAGGCCACCGCATTGCTGCAGATCCTGATCGAGGCCCAGGAAATCGAGGGCTGGCTGCCGGCGCAAACCATCACCTACCTGGCCCGCCGGCTCGGGCTGCCGCGGGCCCGTGTCGAGGGCGTGGCCGGTTTCTACAGCTTCCTGCATCTCGAGCGTGCCGGCCGCTACCGGGTGCTGTTCTCCGACAACATCACCGACCGCATGGCGGGCAACCGCGACCTGCTCGACCGCTTCTGCAACCAGCTCTGGCTCGAGCGCGGCAGGACGTCCGAGGACGGCCTGGTGACGGCGGACACCACGTCCTGCACCGGCATGTGCGACCAGGGTCCCGCCCTGCTGGTGAACGGCTGGGCCATACCGCGCCTCTCCGTGGCACGCATCGACGAGATCGCCGAACTGGTCCGGTCACAAACCCCGCTCGACGGCTGGCCCGCCGAACTGTTCCAGGTACAGGACAACATCCGCCGCCGGGACATCCTGCTCGATGCCACCCTCGAACCGGGCGCGGCCATCCGCGCCGCGCTCGGCCGCGGCCCCCTCGCGACCCTGGAGGAAATCCAGCGCTCGAACCTGCGCGGCCGCGGCGGCGCGGGCTATCACACCGCACTGAAGTGGCAGTCCTGCCGCGACGCCAGCGGTGACCGGCACTACGTCGTCTGCAATGCGGATGAGGGCGAACCGGGCACCTTCAAGGACCGGGTCCTGTTGCAGCGCTGCGCGGATCTGGTGATCGAGGGCATGACCGTGTGCGCACTCGTCATCGGCGCAGCCAGCGGCTTCCTCTACCTGCGCGGTGAGTACCGCCACCTGCTCGCGCCTCTGCAGGCGGTGCTGGCGCGCCGGCGCGCGGCCGGCCTGCTGGGCAAGGCCATCTGCGGCCACGCCGGTTTTAACTTCGACATCGACATCCACCTCGGCGCCGGCGCCTACGTCTGCGGCGAGGAATCCGCGCTCATCGAATCCCTGGAGGGCAAGCGCGGGATACCCCGCAACCGCCCGCCCTACCCCGTCACCCGCGGCTATCTCATGCAACCGACCACGGTGAACAACGTCGAGACCTTCTGCGCAGCGGCATTGATCGCGCAACGCGGCGGCGATTGGTACGGCGGCATCGGCACGGCCCAGTCCACGGGCAGCAAGGTCCTGTCGGTATCCGGTGACTGCGCGCAACCCGGCATCTACGAGTACCCCTTTGGCGTCACGATACGCGAAGTACTGGAGGAATGCGGGGCGGATCGCACCCAGGCGGTACAGGTCAGCGGTCCCTCCGGCACCTGCATCGACAGCACCGGGTTCGGGCGCCGCATCGGCTTCGAGGACCTGCCGACCGCCGGGGCCTTCATGATCTTCGATGAGTCGCGCGACATGTTCGAGGTGGCCCGCAACTTCACCCACTTCTTCGCGCACGAGAGCTGCGGTTTCTGTACCCCCTGCCGGGTCGGTACCACGCTGCTGTGCAATGTCACGGACAAGCTGCACGGCGGCAAGGGGTCCCGCCACGATCTGGACCAGATCTTCCGGCTCAGTCGGGTACTGCAGTCCGCCAGTCACTGCGGCCTCGGCCAAACGGCCTGCAATCCCCTGCTGGATACCATCAAGCGTTTTCGCCCGGCCTACGAACGCCGGCTGGAGTCGCTCGAGTTCGCACCGGCCTTTGACCTGGACGGGGCGCTCGCACGGGCACGCGAGATGACCGGCCGCGACGATGCAGGGGCCCACCTGAGGTTTGAGGAATGAGCGACGCAGGCAAACCCGCGACCTTCCTGCTGGACGGGCAAGAGGTGCCGTTCGAACCCGGGCAGACGGTGATCCAGGCCGCGCTCTGCGCGGGCCGCTACATCCCGCACCTCTGCTACCACCCGGAGTTCAAGCCACATGGCAGCTGCAAGGTCTGCATGGTGGAGGTCGATGGCCGGATCATGGCTTCCTGTACCCTGCAGGCCAAGGCCGGCATGCAGGTGGTGAGCCGCACCGATAAACTCAACAGCGACCGCCAGACCCTGGTGCAGATGCTGTTCGTTGAGGGCAACCATTTCTGCCCCTCCTGTGAAGCGAGCGGAAACTGCCTGCTGCAGGCGGTGGCCTACGATCTCGATATCATGTCGTCCGGTCTCGACTACCTGTTCCCGAACCGTCAGGTGGATGCCTCGCACCCCGGGATCCTGCTGGATTTCAATCGCTGTATCCTGTGCGAACTCTGCGTACGCGCGTCCCGGGAGGTCGACGGCAAGAACGTATTCGCCCTCTCGGGCCGCGGCATCGGCAAACACCTCATCGTGAACGCGGAGTCAAAACGCCTGGCCGATACCGATGTTGCCGTGACCGACAAGGCCGTGCACGTATGTCCCGTCGGGGTCATCCTACACAAAGGGATCGGTTTCCGCGTACCCATCGGCGAGCGGCGTTTCGACCAGCGGCCGATCAGCGCCCAGGCGCTGGAGGACGCACCCTGCATCGGGAAAGACCGGCACGAGGACTCGGCGTGAGCGTTAGCCCGCAAGCCAAGCTGCGCGTGGCGACTACCTCGCTGGCCGGCTGCTTCGGCTGCCACATGTCGTTGCTAGACATCGACGGGCGCTTGTTCGAACTGCTGGACCGCATCGAGTTCGACCGCTCGCCCTTTACCGACATCAAGCATTGCGGCCCCTGTGATATCGGCTTCATCGAAGGGGGAATATGCAACGCGGAGAACGTGCACGTGCTGCACGAGTTTCGCCGCAACTGCAAGATCCTGGTCGCGGTCGGCGCCTGTGCGGTGAACGGTGGCCTGCCGGCCCAGCGCAACCACCTCGATCTCGGCGCCTGCCTGCAGGAGGTCTATGTGACCGAGGTCAGCCTCGCCAAGGGTTGCATCCCCAACGACCCCGAGCTGCCGCTGCCCCTCGACAAGGTGCACCCCCTGCACGAGGTGGTGAAGATCGACTATTCCCTGCCCGGCTGCCCGCCGAGTGCGGACGCGATCTGGAAGTTTCTCACCGACCTGCTGGACGGACGCACCCCGCATCTAGGCCACGGCCTGATCCACTACGACTGAGCGCACGCGGGAGTACGCCCCATGAGCACTGAACTGGAAACCGCCGACAATCCCGGCCGGATGAAACGGGTCGTCATCGAACCGCTGTCCCGCGTGGAGGGGCACGGCAAGGTATCCATCCTGCTCGACGAGGATGACCACGTGAAGCAGGTCCGGCTGCACATCGTCGAGTTCCGCGGCTTCGAGAAGTTCATCCAGGGCAGGCCCTACTGGGAGATTCCGGTCATGGTCCAGCGCCTGTGCGGCATCTGCCCGGTCAGCCATCACCTGGCAGCAGCGAAGGCACTGGACCAGGTGGTGGGCGCCGACCGGCTCACCCCGACAGCGGAAAAGGTCCGCCGGCTCATGCATTACGGGCAGATCCTGCAGTCCCATGCACTGCACTTCTTCCACCTGTCCTCGCCCGACCTGCTGTTCGGCTTCGACTCGGACATCGCGCGGCGCAACATCGTCGCCGTCGCGGCCGAGTACCCGGAGATCGCGCGGCAGGGCGTGCTGCTGCGTCGCTTTGGTCAGGAGGTGATACGGATAACCGCGGGCAAACGCGTGCACGGGACCGGCGCGATCCCGGGCGGCGTCAACCAGGCAGTGAAGCAGGCGGAACGCGATACGCTGCTCAAGGACGTCTACCAGATCATCGGCTGGTGCCGCGAGGCAGTGCAACTGGCGAAGCGCCTGCACCTGTCAAATGTCGCGCTCTACAACAGCTTCGGTGCGTTTCGTTCCAACTTGATGAGTCTGGTCGCCCCAGACGGTGCGATGGATCTCTACCACGGCGTGCTGCGGGCGCGCGACAGCAACGGCAATATCATTCTCGACAAGGCCGATTACAGCCATTACTGGGACCACATCACCGAGGAGGTCAGGCCCTGGTCCTACATGAAGTTTCCCTACCTCCGGTCGCTCGGAGCAGACACGGGCTGGTACAAGGTGGGCCCTCTCGCCCGCGTCCAGAACTGCGACCACATACCGACGCCATTCGCCGAGGCGGAACGCCGTGAGTTCGTGGATTTCGGCGGCGGCCTGCCTGTGCATGCCACCCTGGCCTTCCACTGGGCCCGCATGATCGAACTGCTGTTCGCAGCGGAATCCATCAAGACGCTGTTGCACGATGAGGACATACTAGGAGATGACCTGGTGGTTACCGGTAAACGTCGCAGCCGCGGCGTGGGTGTCATCGAGGCACCACGTGGCACCCTGATCCATCATTACCGCGTGAACGAAGACGACCTGGCGGTCCGCGCCAACCTCATCGTGTCGACGACGCACAACAACCAGGCGATGAACGAGGCGATCCGCCATGTCGCAAAACGCTACCTGGACGGTCGCCGACTGACCGAGGGACTCCTCAATCACATCGAGGTAGCGATCCGCGCTTTCGATCCCTGCCTGTCCTGTGCCACCCACGCCCTGGGCAGGATGCCGTTCCACGTCGAACTGTTCGACGCGGAGGGTGAACGCATCGATCAGCTGGTCAAATATTCCTACGAGCGGGGTTCCTGACCCGGTAAGCGAGGATGGAAGCGACGGCACCTGTCCTGATCATCGGCATCGGTAACCCGAGCCGCGGCGACGACGCCATCGGCCCGCTCGCGATCGAGCGCCTGGCGACGCTCGATCTTGCTGACGTTGAATTGCTGACCGACTTCCAGTTGCAGGTCGAACATGCACTCGACCTGGTCGGGCGGCGCGAGGTGATCTTCATCGACGCCGCCGCCGCCGGCGTGGCGCCCTTCGACTTCCGCCCGGTCGTCCCGACCGCGGATCCCGGGCCGCTGTCCCATGCCCTCAGCCCCGCAGCCGTCCTGGCCGCATTCCGCAGCGTATGCACGGCAGCGCCGCCGGCTGCGTTCGCGCTGGCCGTACGCGGCTATGACTTCACGCTGGGCGCGCCCCTGAGCACACGCGCCACCGCAAATCTCGCTGCGGCCCTGCCGCTGCTCGCGGCACGATTCGCCGCGCACAAGACACCAGCGTAGCCGCGCGGCGTCTGATCACGCCGCCGCGCGGGTGCCGGTGCACCAGCACGAGGCGGGGCCGTGCAAAAAGCTGGATTTTGGTGCACGCCCCGCACCGTGCCATTCGCCACCTCGTTGATTTACCTGGCATTGGATCCGCGGAATCACTGGCACGAATGTTGCTCGAACTTATACAACCGAGCCGCACTGTCCGCGCCGCCGGGAGAACCGCAGAATTGACCCGTCGCCCGCAAGGGGTGGTTCACCGCAGCGAACGGGTTGCGGCAATGTCGGCAACCGTCACGCACGGCGTGCAACGGACAGCAGCGGCGCTGAACCGGTGCCACCGTACTTCAACCGGAGTGTGCCTGCATGCATGCCAACCTAGCCCAGACCCTGATACACAGCCCTACGACGACGCCCGGCAACGGCCTGCTGGGTGAAAGCCTGCGCCACGCCCGGCTGCACATGGACCTGCCGGTGCCGAAACTGGTAGAACTCGCCTTGCAGCGCGGCGAGGGCGTGCTGGCCGACAATGGCGCCCTGTGCGTGCACACCGGCGCGCGCACCGGCCGCTCACCCGCAGACCGTTACATCGTGGACGACGCGCTCGTGGATGCCGAAGTCGAGTGGGGCAAGGTCAATCACCCCTTCGATCCGGCGGCCTTCGAGGCGCTCTGGGCCCGGGCCTGCAACTGGCTGCGCGGCCGCGAGCTGTTCACGGCACGGCTCGAGGCCGGCACCCATGCCCGTCACGCCCTGCCGCTGTTCGTGATCACGGAATACGCCTGGCACAACCTGTTTGCCCATCAGCTCTTCGTGCGTCCGGATCCGGCCACGCCCGCCCCGGCCGGACCCGAGTGGACGATCCTCAACCTGCCCTCGCTGACCACCGTCCCGGCCCGCGACGGCACCCACAGCGACGGCGCAGTGATCCTCGATTTTACCGGCCGCCGCATCCTGCTGCTCGGCATGCGCTATGCCGGCGAGATGAAGAAGGCGGTGTTCTCCGCACTGAACTACCTCGCCCCGGAGCACGACGTGCTGCCCATGCACTGCGCCGCCAATGTCGGCGAAGGCGGTAACGTAGGGCTGTTCTTCGGACTGTCCGGGACGGGCAAGACCACGCTTTCCGCGGATCCCACCCGCTTCCTGATCGGCGACGACGAACACGGCTGGGACGACGAGGGCATCTTCAACTTCGAGGGGGGCTGCTATGCCAAGTGCATCAATCTCAGCCTGGAACGCGAGCCGGTCATCTGGAACGCCATTCGTTTCGGCGCGGTGATGGAAAACGTGGTACTCGCTGGCGACACCCATACACCCCAGTTCGACGACGCTGGCATCACCGAGAACACGCGGGTCGCCTATCCGCGCGAGTTCGTCGACATGCGCATGCCCGGCAACCAGGGCGGACAACCGAACGCGGTGATCTTTCTCACCTGCGACCTCTACGGCGTGCTGCCGCCCGTCGCCCTGCTGACGCGCGAACAGGCTGCCTATCACTTTCTGAGCGGGTATACCGCCCTCGTCGGCAGTACCGAGGTCGGCCAGATGGAAGGCATCACGCCGACCTTCAGCGCCTGCTTCGGTGCGCCCTTCTTCCCGCGTCGCGCCAGCGTCTACGCCAAGCTGCTGATGGACAAGATCGCGCGCTACAACGTGCCCGTCTACCTGGTCAACACCGGTTGGACCGGCGGCCCCTACGGCGAGGGACGGCGCTTCAGCATCGCGGCCACCCGCTCCATCGTGCACGCCATACTGCGTGGCGACATCGAGGATGTCGAAACCACGGTCCTGCCCGGGTTCAACCTGCGCATCCCCCGCCAGGTACGCGGCATCGTCGATGACCGTATCCTCGACCCGCGCCGCACCTGGAGCGATCCGGCCGCCTACGCGCGCAACGCCAGCGAGCTGATCGGACGCTTCCGCGCCAATTTCGCGCGGTTCGACGTGCCGCCCGAGATCGCCGCGGCGGGGCCGCAGGCCTGAGCGCAGCGGCGGCCGGCCCAACGCAACCGTCCCGTGTCCGCCGTGGAGCGTCAGGTGAAAGACCCGTTCCAGTTCCTCAAGCTGCCCCGCGCAACCCCCCCGGAGCTTTCCCCGGCAGCGCGGGTGCAGCGTTTTGCGGAAATCCACACGCCATTCCGGAACGAGGACGCCGCAAGCCAGGCGGACCGCTGCCTGGCCTGCGGCAATCCCTACTGCGAATGGAAATGCCCGGTTCACAACTACATCCCGGACTGGCTGCGGCTGGTGGCCCGCGGCCGCCTCCTCGAGGCGGTGGAACTCGCCCACCGCACCAATTCACTGCCCGAGATCTGCGGACGCGTCTGTCCACAGGAGCGGCTGTGCGAGGGGGCCTGCACGCTCAACGACGGCTTCGGCGCTGTCACCATCGGCGCGGTGGAGCGCCATCTCACCGACACGGCACTGGCCGCGGGCTGGCGCCCGGACCTGTCCGGGGTCGCGGCCACCGGCTGGCGCGTGGCCGTCGTCGGTGCGGGTCCGGCCGGCCTCAGCTGCGCCGACGTCCTGGTGCGCAACGGCGTGGCAGCGACCGTCTACGACCGCCACCCTGAAATCGGGGGCCTGCTGAGTTTCGGCATCCCGGAATTCAAGCTGCAGGCCGATGTCATCCGCCGCCGCCGCGCGGTGCTGGAGGACATGGGCGTGACGTTCGTCCTGAACACCCGGGTCGGCAGCGATCTGCCCTTTTCCCTGCTGCTGGAAGAGTACGACGCCGTGTTCCTGGGCACCGGCGCCACGCGCGGCCTGCGCGGTGGTTTGCCCGGGGAGCAACTCGCCGGCGTGGAACTCGCACTGCCCTACCTGGTAAGCAACACCCGCCATGTCCTCGGCCTGCCCCAGGATGCGGGTGGCTATCACGACGTGGCGGGACAGCGGGTGGTCGTGCTGGGCGCCGGCGACACCGCCATGGACTGCAACCGGACCGCCATCCGCCAGGGCGCCCGCTCCGTCACCTGCGTCTACCGCAGCGACGAGGCGAACCTGCCCGGCAGCCGGCGCGAGCTGCAGCACGCCAGGGAAGAAGGCGTCGAATTCCTCTGGAACCGGCAACCGGTCGCCCTCACGGGCACGGATCGGGTAGCCGGCGTGCGCCTGGTCGCGACACGCCCCGGCGCGCCCGCTGCCCAGGGACATAGCAGCCTGGAGCACGTGCCCGGCTCGGAACTGGAACTGCCCGCCGACCGGGTGATCATCGCCTTCGGTTTCCAGCCGGATCCCGCCGACTGGTTCGCCGCGGCCGGCATCGACACCGATGCCAGGGGACGCGTGACCACCCGCGGCGAGGAGGATGCCTTTCCCTTTCAGACCGGCAATCCACGGGTTTTCGCCGGCGGTGACATGGTGCGCGGCTCCAGCCTCGTCGTGCATGCCGTGCACGAGGGCCGCACGGCGGCGCGGGGTATCATCGCCTGGCTCGAGTCGGAACGCGACAGCGGCAAAGCGCGCCGGCACGACGCGGCGCTCGCCTCCTGACGGCGTCCGTCCTCGCGCCCCGCCCGGCAGCACCTGCAGGCGGCGCTGCCGGGCGGGTGTCCAGCCTGACATTTCTGTCACTGGAGCGCCGGCTGGACACCCTATCGAGAATCCCTGAATTGCCGGGCTGTTCTTGCAATATTCGCCCGTTGGTTATAAATGTTTCAGCAGGGTTCTCCATAACAAGCGACACCAGCCAGCCCTGCACGCACTATTTCCCGGAGAACCTGCGACTGTGTCATCTCGCCTGGACGGCGTATAGCTTAGTAATGGTGTGCCATTCAGTGTTGCGTTCCAAAAACATACCAACCTGCCTAGCGCACGCGCCGGATGCTGCACCCGTATCCGCACAGCCAGCCTGTCCGCAGCGCAGCCGCGTGCGCATAAGCGTGGCATGAACGCATGGACGATCTAGCGGCAAAAAATGAATTTTTCGCGCTGTTCAACAGCATCACGGACGCCATCTACATCCAGGACGCGGAAGGACGGTTTCTGGACGTAAACCAGGGCGCCGTGGACATGTACGGCTACCCGCGCGAGTTCTTCATCGGCGCAACGCCGCACCAGCTCTCGGCCCCCGGCATGAACGACCTCGACGCCCTGCCCGCCTTGCTCGGCAAGGCGCTGGCCGGGGCAGGCCAGATATTCGAATTCTGGGGCCGGCGCGCCAGCGGCGAGGTGTTCCCCAAGGAAGTGCGTCTCACCGGGACGCTGTACCGTGGCCAGCCGGCGATCATCGCGGTGGCGCGCGAGATCACCGACCGCAAGCGGCTGGAGCGGCGCGAACGCATGCGTGTCGAAATCCTGGAAAAGATCGCCCGCAGCGTACCGCTCGCGGAGACACTGGACGCCCTGGTGCGCGCCCTCGAGGCCGAGATTCCGGGCAAGCCGTGCGCCATCATGCTGCTGGACCAGGAAGGCAGGCATCTGTGCCACGGCGCCGCCCCGAGTCTGCCCGATTTCTACAATCAGGATGTCGATGGCGTGGAAATCGGGCCCACCGTCGGCTCCTGCGGCGCCTCCGCCTATGCCGGAGAACGCGTCATCGTCGAGGACATTCAGCAGCATCCCTACTGGGCGCCGTACCGGGACCTGGCCACCCGCGCGGGACTCGCTGCCTGCTGGTCCGAACCCATCCTTGGCAAGGAAGGCCGGGTACTGGGTACCTTCGCCATGTACCGCCGGCAGCCTGGCCTGCCGAATGCGCATGAAATCGAGCTCATCAATCATTCCACCTTCCTGGCCGGTATCGCTATCGAGCATCACCTCGCCGAATCGGCGCTGCTGACCAGCGAACAGAAGCTGCTGACCATCCTCGACAGCGTCGACGCCTACATCTATCTGAAGGATGCCGACGGCAAATACCTGTTTGCCAACCGTGCGGTACGCGAGCTCTGGCAGGTCGAAATGCGGGAAATCCTGGGCTACGGCGACGAGAAGTTCTTCGATGCCGCCACGACGGAGCAGATCCGCGGCAACGACAAGCAGGTGCTCAAGCAGGGCAAGACGATCAGAAAGGAGGAAACCAACACGGTCGTGCGGACCGGCAAGCGGGCCATCTACCTCTCGACCAAGCTGCCGTTGTGCCGCAAGGACGGCAGCATCTATGCGCTCTGCGGCATCTCGACGGACATCACCTCGCTGAAGGAGACGGAAGCCGCGCTGCGCCGGTCGCATTCGCTGCTGACGGCCACGCTGGAATCCACGGCCGATGGCATCCTGGTCGTGGACGGCAACGGCCGCGTGACCAGCTACAACCGGAAGTTCCTGGAGTTGTGGCGGATACCGGAGAACCTGGCCGCGTCGGGGGATGATTTCAGGCTGCTCCGCTTCGTCCTGAATCAGCTGGAAGATCCAGAGGCGTTCATGGCCAAGGTCAACGAACTGTACCACTCACCCGCGGCAAGTTCCTGGGATGAGCTGTACTTTCGCGACGGGCGCGTCTACGAGCGCTATTCGATGCCCATGCACATGGAAGACGCCGTCGACGGCCGGGTCTGGAGTTTCCGCGACATCACCCAGCGCCGGCAGGCTGAAATCGAGCTGGAGCGGCATCGGCATCAACTGGAAGGACTGATCGCCGAACGCACGTCCGAGCTGGCTGCGGCCAAGGAGGCTGCGGAAACCGCCAATATCGCCAAGAGCGCCTTCCTCGCCAACATGAGCCACGAAATCAGGACACCATTGAACGCCATCACCGGCATGGCGTACCTGATCAAGCGGCAGGGACTGACACCCAGGCAGAACGAACAGATGAACAAGCTGGAAAAGGCCAGCCGTCATCTCGCCGAGGTCATCAATACCATCCTCGATCTGTCCAAGATCGAGGCCGGCAAGTTCGAGCTGGCCGAGGATGATATGTCCCTCGAGGCCCTTGCCGCCAATGTCAGATCGATCCTGCATGACCAGCTGCTGACCAAGGGGCTGGAATGCGTACTCGATCTGCCCGCTGACCTGCCGCTGGTGCGCGGCGACGCCACCCGGTTGCAGCAGGCCATCCTCAACTACGCCACCAATGCCATCAAGTACACGGACAGCGGCCGCATCCTGCTGCGCATCCGCGTCGAAGAGGAAACGGATCAGGATGCGCTCGTGCGCTTCGAGGTAAAGGATACCGGCATCGGCATCAGCCCGGACGTGCTGTCGCGGCTCTTCGCACCGTTCGAGCAGGCGGATAACACCCTGACGCGCCAGTATGGCGGAACCGGGCTGGGCCTGGCGATCACCCGCAAGATCGCGCAGCTGATGGGGGGCGAGGTCGGCGTGACCAGCACGTCGAGCCAGGGCAGCACCTTCTGGTTCACCGCCCGACTCAGCAAGGCAACGGCAGCGAGTCCGGTACCTGCGGGTATCACGGTCATCAGCGATGCCGAGGCCGTCCTGCAGCGCGACCACGCCGGCCTGCGCATCCTGCTGGTAGAGGACGAACCGGTGAACAAGGAGGTGGTCACCTTCTGCCTCAAGGGCGTCGGCCTGCAGGTTGACGTGGCGGAGGACGGCATCGAGGCGGTGGCGAAGTGCTCGGCTACCGACTACGACATGATACTCATGGACATGCAGATGCCGCGCATGAACGGCCTCGAGGCAACCCGGGCGATCCGTGGCATGCCATGGCATGAACATACGCCGATACTGGCGATCACCGCCAATGCCTTTGCCGAAGACAGAACCCGCTGCCTCGACGCGGGCATGGACGATTTTCTCAGCAAGCCGGTCGATCCTGGCAGATTGTACGCGCTGCTGCAGAAATGGATAACAGTAGCGAGTTAGTGCCGATCCATCCGGAACCAGCAGCGGCAGCGCACGGCCTGCATGGCAGGAAATGCGGCGGGTCGGCAGCACGCCGACCCGCCGTGTGGCACGGTTTCAGGCCTCAGTCACGGTCACGTGAGCGGCGCCGCTGGCTGTAGCCGTTGTCGCTCGAACCCTCGTCACCACCCTGGCTGGTACGCCGCGCCCGGTCGTGGCGGTGCTGGAGTTCGTCGTCGCCGGTACCGTTGAGGATCTGACAGGTGCTGTCACCCGCATCGACGTTGCCATTGCAGTTGTTGTCGATGTTGTCATCGCAGACCTCAACGGCAGCCGGGTTCACCGCGGCATTGGTGTCGTCGCAGTCGATCTGTCCGCAAGAACCCCCCTCGATCGCGTAGCCGTCGCCATCGTTGTCGGTGCAGTTGGTGGACACCGGACAGCCCACGGCATTGTTCGGATCACGCGTGTCGATCAGGCCGTTGCAGTTGTTGTCCACGCCGTCGGTGCAGTTTTCCACGGCACCCGGGTTGATCGCGGGATCACTGTCGTTACAGTCCAGCGCCCCGGTACAGCCGGAGCCGGTACCGTAACCGTCGCCATCATTGTCGACACAGGTCGACGTTGGCGGCGGTGGCGGCGGCGCCGGCGGACAGATGGAGGATGTTTGATGTCCGGAACTGCGGAATGCCTGGCCGGTGCTGTTCAATGCCGGCGGGTTGGTATGACACAGGTCACAGCCGTAATTGGTGCCACAGGCGCTGTTGACGTTGGACAGATATCCGGAAGTGGCCTGGGCCGGGCCGCTCAGGAAGGAGCCGCAAATGATCAAACCGGCGGCAATGCGGCTGACCGGTTTGACGGCGCTGAAACTTCGAGTGGTTTTCATGGTGTTATCCCCGAATTGATAGGTCGTGGCTGCAACTGCGCCGACTCGATTGCTGGATGTGAGCGCGTCTGCATCGCCTGCGGCCAAGCATGGATCGGGCCAGGATTATCAAGCATCTGATTTCTCGGGGGTGTTGCTTGAATTCTGATGTCCGAACACCGCGCCGGGCGCACAAAGCGTCACCGATGAACGACAGGCGATGACGCGGAACGCATTTTTTATTGATGTTTCTAAATTTTCCTTGTCGTCCGGCTGCGACGTCCGGCCAGTCGCGGGGTATCGGCACCAGACAATTAGCCGCTACGTCAGTCCACCACCCACTGTGCCGCGGCGCACGATCCGCCCGGCACAGGGATACTGCCTCACGCTGCACTTGCCTGTCGTGTCACACGTCGCGCGCACGCGACGCGCAGCGGCGTGAGGTGCGGTGCTGCAGGTCTGCCGCAGCCCACCGAAGCGCGCTTGCGCGGCATCCGACAGCATGTCATATCGCCGCGGCTGCCCAGTCGGCCGGCACATAACCCTTGCAGCGCCATGGGATTACGCGCAACGACTTGGCCTGGTCAGTGCGTCTGCACTGCGGTGGCAATGCCATCCCCGGAGCGATGATGCTGACTGGCCGTCGCTTGTACGCAGGTGTTTCAGCGCGGGCCGCGCCGCGACCGGGCCTGCAGCGTTGCCGCTAGCGGGCAACGCCACGCCCCGCGTTCAGGCTGCCTGCACCATGGCCTCCGCCAGGGCGTCCAGCCGCGCCGTGCGCGGTTTGACCAGCCAGAAACGCGCGAGGTGCTCCGGAAACTCGTCCAGCAGGGCCTGACCCCAGCGGCTGCCGGAGTCGGCCACGAACTCGCCGAGCAGCCGGTACAGCAGGTTGCGGTGCGCCTCGGTCTGCTCGCTGTCGATGCGGTGGATGTCCACCAGTTCGTGGTTGTAGTGGTCCACGAACACGTTGTCGCGATCGAGCACGAACGCGAAGCCGCCGGTCATGCCCGCGCCGAAGTTGATGCCGGTGGCGCCAAGCACGGCGACGATGCCACCGGTCATGTATTCGCAGCAGTGGTCGCCCGCACCCTCGACCACCGCGATGGCGCCCGAATTGCGTACCGCGAAGCGTTCGCCGGCCTGGCCCGCGGCGTACAGGCGCCCGCCGGTCGCACCGTACAGACAGGTATTGCCCAGCAGCACGCCCGTGTGTTCCGGTGCGCCGTCGTTGCCGTGCGGATAGACGACGATCTTGCCGCCCGCCATGCCCTTGCCGACGTAGTCGTTGGCCTCGCCCTCCAGGAACAGATGCAGGCCGCCGGCATTCCACACACCCAGGCTCTGGCCGGCGGTACCCTGCAGGCGCACCACCAGCGGCGTATCCTCCATGCCGCGGTTGCCGTAACGCCGTGCGATCTCGCCGGAGACGCGTGCGCCGATGGAACGGTTGTCGTTGCGGATGGCGTAGCGGAACTCCCCGCCCCTGCGCGCCTCGATCAGCGGCAGCATGTCACCGACCATGCGCTCGGCCATCTCGCCGCGGTCGAACGAGGCGTTGCGCGCCTGCAGGCAGTGGCGTGGCTTGTCCGGGTCGACGTCGGCGTCGTGCAGCAGCGGCCCCAGATCGAGACGGGCCTGCTTGCCGGTTTGCCCGGGCAGCAGGCGCAGCAGTTCGGTCCGGCCCACCAGGTCGTCGAGCCTGCGCACGCCGAGCGCGGCCAGCCACTCGCGCACTTCCTCGGCGACCCAGCGGAAGAACAGCATGACCTTCTCGGCCTCGCCGCGGAAATGCTGGCTGCGCAACACGGGGTTCTGGGTCGCCACCCCCGTCGCGCAGTTGTTCAGGTGGCAGATGCGCAGGTACTTGCAGCCCATCACGAGCAAGGGCGTGGTGCCGAACCCGAAGCTCTCGGCGCCCAGCAGCGCGGCCTTGATCACGTCGAGGCCGGTCTTGATGCCGCCATCGACCTGGAGCCGCACACGTCCGCGCAGGTCGTTGGCACGCAGCAGCTGGTGCGTCTCGCGCAACCCGAGCTCCCAGGGGCTGCCGGCATACTTGACGGACGACAGCGGGCTCGCCCCGGTGCCGCCGTCATAGCCGGAGATGGTGATGAGATCGGCATAGGCCTTGGCGACACCGGCGGCGATGGTGCCGACGCCGGCCTCGGAGACCAGTTTCACCGAGACCAGCGCCGCCGGGTTCACCTGCTTGAGATCGAAGATCAGCTGCGCCAGATCCTCGATGGAATAGATGTCGTGATGCGGCGGCGGCGAGATCAGCGGCGTACCGACCTCGGCGTGGCGCAGCCGCGCGATCAGCTCGTTCACCTTCTGGCCGGCGAGCTGCCCGCCTTCGCCCGGCTTGGCGCCCTGCGCGATCTTGATCTGCAGCACCTCGGCGTTGACCAGGTAGTGCGGCGTCACCCCGAAGCGGCCGGACGCCACCTGCTTGATGCGCGACATCCGCTCGGTGCCGAAGCGCTGCGGGTCCTCGCCGCCCTCGCCCGAGTTGGAACGGCCGCCGAGACGGTTCATGGCCACCGCCAGGGTCTCGTGCGCCTCCGGCGACAGCGCCCCGAGCGACATCGCCCCCGTCTCGAAGCGCCGCACAATAGCCTCCACCGGTTCGACCTCGGCCAGCGCGACGGGCTCGACATCGGTGCGGAGCCCGAGCAGGTCGCGCAGCACCAGCGGCGGCCGCGCGTTCACGAGCGCGGCCCAGCGCCGGTACTCCGCATAATCCCCGCTGGCCACGGCCCGGTGCAGCGCCATGACCACGTCGGGATTGAAGGCATGCGCCTCGCCGCCGGCGACGAACTTGAGCCGCCCGCCCGCTTCCAGCCCGCGCCGGGTATCCCACGCCGCGGCTGCCAGCTGACGCTGGTCGGCCTCGAGCTCCGCGAAGCCGGCCCCCTGCAGACGGCAGGGCGTGCCGCTGAAACAGAGATCGACGACCTCGCGATGCAGGCCGATGGCCTCGAACAGCTGCGCGCCGCGGTAGCTGGTGATGGTGGAGATCCCCATCTTGGAGAGGATCTTGTACAGCCCCTTGTTGATCCCGCGCCGGTAGGACTGCAGCGCCGCATTCACCGCGGCGTCGCCGCCCGCCGCGCCGCCATCGTCGTAGAGACCCGCGATACAGCGGTAGGCCAGCCAGGGATGCACGGCCGTGGCGCCGAAGCCGATCAGCACCGCGAACTCGTGCGGGTTGCGCGTCGTGCCGGTATCGATCACCAGGTTGGCATCGCAGCGCAAGCCGGTGTCGATGAGCCGGTGATGCACCGCGCCGGTGGCCAGCAGCGCGGGTACCGGCAGGCGCTCGCGCGCGATGTCGCGGTCCGACAGCACCAGGATGCACTTGCCCCGGCGCACCTGCTCGACCGCCCGCGCGGCGATAGCCTCGAGCGCATCGCGCAGGTTCCCGTCAGGCCCGTAACTCAGGTCGATGCGGGCGTGCCGGTAGCGCGGGTCCGACTGTTCCAGCAGCTGGCTGAACTTGCTGCCGGAGAGCACCGGGCTGTTGACCATGAGGCGCGCGGCATGCAGCGGGTCCGCGACGAACAGGTTGCGCTCGACGCCGAAACAGGTTTCCAGCGACATGACGATCTGCTCGCGCAACGGATCGATCGGCGGATTGGTGACCTGCGCGAACTGCTGCCGGAAACTGTCGTACAGCGACCGCACCTGGCGCGACAGTACCGGCAGCGGGGTATCGTCGCCCATCGAACCGACGGCCTCGTGCCCGCCTTCGGCCAGCACGCGCAGCACCTGATCGAGCTCCTCCAGCGTCACCTGGAACAGCTTCTGCGCGACCATGCGCTCCGCGGGCGCCACGTCGTGGCACAGACGCGCCTCCTCGTCGCTGCGCGACTCCAGGCGCACCGCGTGTTGCTGCAACCACTTGCGGCAGGGCCAGCGGCGTTTCAGGTCGTCCTCGATCAGCGCCGGCGTCAGCAGCTGGCCGCTGCTGGTGTCGACCGCGAGCATGTCGCCCGGCGCCAGGCGCCCGCGGGCGACGACATCGCGCGGATCGTGCTCGGTGACCCCGATCTCCGATGCCAGCGTGATGCAGCGGTCGCGCGTGATCACATAGCGCGCGGGGCGCAGTCCGTTGCGGTCCATCACGCAGGCGGCATAACGGCCATCGGTCAGCACGATGCCCGCCGGGCCGTCCCAGGGCTCCATGTGCATGGAGTGGTATTCGTAGAAGGCACGCAGGTCCGGGTCCATGGTCTCGACGTTCTGCCAGGCGCGCGGGATCAGCAGCCGCATGGCGAGGAAGATGTCCATGCCGCCGGCGAGCAAGGCCTCGAGCATGTTGTCCAGGCTGCAGGAATCGGAACCCGACATGGACACCCAGGGACGGATGGCCTCCATGTCGGGAATCAGCGGCGTCTGGAACTTGTGGCTGCGCGCGCGGGCCCAGTTGCGGTTGCCCTGGATGGTGTTGATCTCGCCGTTGTGCGCCAGGTAACGGAACGGCTGGGCGAGCCGCCACTCGGGCCAGGTGTTGGTCGAGAAGCGCTGGTGAAACACGCACAGCGCGGATTCCAGCTGCCGGTCGCGCAGGTCCGGGTAGAACACCGGTAGATTGTGCGGCATTACCAGGCCCTTGTAACACAGCACCCGGCAGGACAGGCTCGCGACGTAAAACACCCGGTCCTCGCCATGCAGCACCTTCTTGGCACGGCGCCGGGCGATGTACAGGCGCCGCTCCAGCTCGTCCTCGGCAAGCTGTGGCGGCGCGTTGACGAACACCTGCTCGATCAGGGGCAGGCTCTCCAGCGCCCGCGGCCCGCAGGCATCCGGCTCCACGGGCACGGGGCGCCAGCCGGCCAGTGCCAGCCCCTGCGCCTCCAGTTCGTGCTGCAACTGCCAGCGCGCTGCCTGCGCGCGTTCCGGATCGGGGTTGAGAAAGAGCATGCCTACGGCATAGCGCGACGACAAGCGGATGTCCGCCGCCCGCGCGGTCGCCTGCAAAAAGGCATGCGGCAGCGTCAGCAACAGGCCGCAGCCGTCGCCGCTCTTGCCATCGGCAGCGACGGCACCACGGTGGGTCAGGCGTGACAGCGCGCGTATCGCCCGGTGCACCAGGTCGTGACCGGGAACGCCGTCCATTTGCGCGATCAGACCGAAGCCACAGCCGTCGTGTTCGAATTCCGGACGGTACAGCCCGCTGTCATCGTGTTTGATCATCGCCGTGATATCCGCGCTACCCGGCCCCGCACCGCCGGACGGCTCCCCTCCCCGCTCAGCTGACGGCGGCCGCCGGCTCAGCCGTGCTCACCACGGGCTGCGGCGGCCGGCCGGCCTCGTGCGGGTGAACGACCTCTTGCGGCACCTCGAAATAGCTCGCCGCCAGTTGCCCGTGCAGCTCGGTGTGAACCAGCTGCAGGTCGTTGATGAAATCGTTCAGCCCGACGGTGACATCGCCAGCGAAACTGAATTCCTGCGCCATGCGCTGAGCGCGGCCGAGCACCCGGAGCGTGGCCTCGCTGCCGGGCAGACGGCGCAGGCAGTGCCCGACCTCCGCCAGACAGAACTGGATGGAGCGCGGGAACTCCTCTTCCTGCAGCAGGAAGCGCAGCGCCTCCCGGCCGCGCACGCCGACGTGCACGCGACGGCGGTACATCTGGTAGCCCATCACCAGGTCCAGCACGCTCTTCCACTGGATGTCGTCGAAGGGCTTGAGTTCGTCTTTCTGCCGGGGCAGCAGATTGGTGGCACGCACGTCGATCACGCGGCTGGTCATGTCGGCGCGCTCCATGAAGCGGCCGATACGCAGGAATTCGTAGGCCATGTCGTGACTCATGGTCGCGGACAGCTTGCCCGCCAGGAGCTGGCAGGAATCGACCACCCGCTTCATGTAGGCGTAGCGACCGCGGCGGTTGATGCCGCTGCTGGCATTGTCGCGGCAGAACTCGTGCAGATCGTTCAGGGTTTCCCAGGCCGCCCGCGGCACGATGGCACGGATGGTACGCAGGTTCTCGCGTGCCTGGCCCAGCGAGCAGGTGATGCAGCTGGCATTGGCCTTGTCGGACACCAGGAAGCGCACGACATTGCGCTCGCTGGCCTCGCCGTAGCGTTCCGTGAAGATATCCATCGAACCCATGATGTAGACCAGCGGGTCCCAGCCGATCGCGATCCTGCGCGGCATATCGAGCATCAGGTTGTTGTGTACCAGAATGATGCGCGCGGTGTTCTCGGCCCGCTCGATATAGCGCGCCAGCCAGTAGAGATGTTCTGCAACGCTCGAGAGCAGCATGTTCAGTTTGCCTCCATGTCCACGACCCAGGTGTCCTTGCTGCCGCCACCCTGGGAGGAATTCACCACCAGCGAACCGGCCTTGAGGGCGACGCGCGTCAGGCCGCCGCGCGTGACATGACTCGTCTGCCCGGACAGGATGAAGGGACGCAGGTCGATGTGACGCGGCTCCAGGTGGCCGTCACACAGTGTCGGCGTGGTGGACAGCGCCAGTGTCGGCTGGGCGATATAGTTGCGCGGTTTCGCCTTGATGAGCTCGGCGAACTTCTGTCGTTCCGCCTTGCTGGCGAACGGGCCGACCAGCATGCCGTAGCCGCCCGACTCGTTGGCGGGCTTGACCACCAGCTTGTCCAGGTTGGCGAGCACGTATTCGCGCTGCTTCTCGTCCATGCACAGGTAGGTCTCGACATTGGGCAGGATCGGCTTCTCGTCGAGGTAGTAGCGGATCATGTCCGGGACGAAGGCGTAGACGACCTTGTCATCCGCGACGCCGGCGCCCGGTGCGTTCGCGATCGCCACCTTGCCGGCGCTCCAGGCCCGCATCAGGCCAGGCACACCGAGCATGGAGTCCGGGCGGAACGCCTCCGGGTCGAGGAACATGTCATCGACCCGCCGGTAGATCACATCCACCCGTTCCAGCCCGCCGACGGTGCGCAGGTAGACGCAGTCGTCGTCCATCACGACCAGGTCCCTGCCCGTCACCAGTTCCACGCCCATCTGCTGCGCCAGATAGGAATGCTCGAAATACGCCGAGTTATAGATGCCCGGCGACATGACGACCACCGTCGGGTAGTCGGCAGGTCGCGGCGACAGCGAGGCCAGGGTGTCGAACAGGCGTGCCGGGTAACCGTCCACCGGCAGGATACTCACCGCCTCGAACAATTCAGGAAAGACGCGTTTCATGACCAGCCGGTTTTCCAGCATGTAGGACACACCGGAGGGCACCCGCAGATTGTCCTCCAGCACGTAGAACTTGCCGTCGCTGTCGCGCACCAGGTCGCTGCCGCAGATATGCGCCCAGATATCGAGCGGCGGACGGATGCCGACACACTGTTTGCGGAAATTGGCGGACTCGGCCAGCAGCTCGCCGGGAAAGACGTCGTCGCGGATGATGCGCTGCTCGCCGTAGATATCGGCGATGAAGTGGTTGAGCGCGGTGGCGCGCTGGATCAGGCCGGCCTCGGTGATGCGCCATTCGCGCGCAGGAATGATGCGGGGAATGATGTCGAAGGGCCAGACCCGGTCGATGCCGCTGTCGTTGCTGTAGACGGTGAACGTGATACCCATGACGCGCATGGCCAGTTCGGCGGCATCACGGCGCTCGCCCCATTCCGCGTCGCTCAGCGAACTGATGTAGCGCACGGTCTGCTGCGCCGCCTTGCGCGCGTGCCCGGCCGGCGTGATCAGTTCGTCGTAGCTCGCACCGCTCGAGTAGTCCTTCCATCGAATCGTCATCGCACCCTGGCCCCGCAGCCTGATTGAGCCGATGCGCCGCAACCGCAGCGGTCCTGTGCCGGGCGTAGCCGCCGGCTCCGGATCGCTGCCGACGTGCTTGCCGCCACACCGGTTACCAGAGAACCGAGCAAACACTGTGCCAGCCGCAACCGCACGCCGGTCGCGCGACGGCTGCATGCGCGCGCGGTCCATGCCCGCCCTGCGACCGCTGCCCGCGCCCGGCAGTGTTTGCGTGCAGACTCAGCGGCTTGGAGCGCGGCTACCGTATCAGGCAGCGCCGCATCGGGTGTGTCCCGCGGCCGCGCGGCCGCGGGACGCCCATCCGCAAGCGCCTACGGGCCACGCACCAGCTTGAAGCAAGCGCGCTGCGGGAGCGCACTTTATGCACCAAGCTAGCCCCTCGCGCGCGCGCCCGGAACCCTGCTGCAGCTGCGCCGCCGCAACAACGCCGACCCGCCGCGGCGCCGGATCGCGCCGGGGGCCGCGCCGGCGCTGGCCCGGACACACGGCGGCCCGCAGCGGGCGGTCGGCGCGCGCCCGCGCTCCCCCGACTGGCGCATTTCTTGCCTGTGATACCCGCAAACGCGCGGCATCCGGGCGGCGTCGACGCACGACCGGCCCGGATGCCTTGCAGCAGGGCATGAGATGAAGACAGCCGCACGTGCACTTTGACATCCGGCATACCACCGTCTATCGCTACAGCGCGCCGGTCCGGCTCGGCCCGCATATCGTGCGCCTGCTGCCGCGCTGCGCCGGCGACCAGCGGCTGCTGGACTACCGCTGCACGGTCGACCCGCCGCCGACGCGGCAGTCCGAACAGCTCGATGCCGCGGGCAATCGGGTCACGCGCCTCTGGTTCGGCGACAGCACGAGCGAACTGCGCATCGACAGCGCCAGTCTGGTCGAGACGCGGCGGCAGGATCCCGTGGCCCGGCTGCTGGAGGCGTGCGCGCAGCACCTTCCGGTCGCCTACCCCGCCGACGAGGCCGACCTGCTGGCAGCCTACGGTACGCGGGCGACCGGCGCGCCCGCCGTGGTCGCACTGGGCGAGACGCTTGCCGCGGCGGCTGACCACGCGACGCTGGGTTTTCTCGACGCGCTGAACCGCCATCTCTACACCGGCTTCGCGCGCGTGATCCGCGCCGAGGGCCCGCCGCAGCCCCCGGAGCAGACCCTCGCGCTACGGCAGGGCGCCTGCCGCGACCTGGCGCTGCTGTTCATGGCCGTGTGCCAGAGCCGGGGCCTGGCCGCGCGCTTCGTCAGCGGCTACCAGGCGCACGCGGCAAGCGGCAGCACAGAGCGTTACCTGCATGCCTGGCCCGAGGTCTACCTCCCCGGCAGCGGCTGGTGCGGCTACGACCCCACGCACGGCAGCGCCGTGGCGGATGGGCACGTGGCGCTGGCAGCGGCCGGCAGTCCGGGTGCCACCCTGCCGATAGCAGGGTCATTCTACGGTGACGGCGTGCGCTCCACGCTGGACTTTCGGCTGCGCATCCGCACCGCCGACTGAGCGGCAGGCCGGCCGATCCGTGGTATGGTGACACACAATCGATCCTGAACAGGTTCACAGCACATGGCTATACGCGTCGCAATCAATCACAAGACCGAATACCGCTTCGACCGGCCGGTCGGTGTTTCCCCCCATGTCGTGCGCCTGCGGCCCGCTCCGCACAGCCGCACGCTGATCGAGTCCTATTCGCTCAAGGTGCTGCCCGAGAAACATTTCATCAACTGGCAGCAGGACCCGTTCGGCAATTATCTCGCCCGGCTGGTGTTTCCCGAGCGAGTGAAGTCGCTGTCGTTCGAGGTCGACGTGGTCGCGGACATCGTGGTCATCAACCCGTTCGACTTCTTCGTGGAAAAGTACGCGGAGAAATATCCGTTCGACTATCCTGCCGGCCTGCGCAAGGAACTGGCACCCTACCTGGAGATCACCGAGCAGGGGCCGCTGCTGCGGCAATGGCTGTCCGGAATCGACCGTTCCCCGCAGGAGGTGAACAACTTCCTGGTGTCGCTGAACCAGCGGCTGCAGCGGGACATCGCCTACACCATCCGCATGGAGCCCGGCATCCAGAGCTGCGAAACCACGCTCGGCAAGGCGCTGGGCTCGTGCCGCGACACCGGCTGGCTGCTGGTGCAGATCCTGCGGCATCTCGGGCTGGCGGCACGCTTCGTCTCCGGTTACCTGCTGCAGCTGACGCCGGACGAGAAACCGCTGGAAGGGCCGGCCGGCACCGACCACGACTTCACCGACCTGCATGCCTGGGCCGAGGTCTACGTGCCGGGTGCCGGCTGGCTGGGACTGGACCCGACCTCGGGCCTGTTCGCCGGCGAGGGCCATATCCCCCTGGCCTGTACCCCCCACCCCGTCAGCGCCGCGCCGATCACCGGCACCACCGAGCGCTGCGAGGTCGAATTCCGCTTCAGCAACACGGTCACACGGCTCCACGAGGACCCGCGGGTCACCAAACCCTACAGCGAGTCGCAATGGGAGACCATCCTGGCGCTGGGTCGCCAGGTCGATGCCGACCTCGCTGCCGGTGATGTACGCCTCACGCTGGGCGGGGAACCCACCTTCGTCGCCATCGACGACATGGAATCGGCCCAGTGGAACGACGCCGCGCTCGGTGCACACAAGCGCGAACGGGCCGGCGACCTGCTCACCCGGCTGTGGCGGCGCTTCGCCCCCGGCGGCCTGCTGCACCACGGTCAGGGCAAGTGGTACCCGGGCGAGCCGGTACCGCGCTGGTCACTGAACTGCTTCTGGCGCGTCGACGGCGTGCCGCTGTGGCGCGACCCGGCACTGCTGGCGCAGGACGGCAGCGACTACGGCCATGGCCCGGAACAGGCCCGGCAATTCGGGGCCGAACTCGCGCGCAGCCTCGGCCTGCCAGCTGACTATCTGCTGCCAGCCTACGAGGATGTCCTCTACTACCTCTGGAAGGAAGACGGCCAGCCGGTCAACGTCGACCTGCTGGGGAGCGACCTGAAAAGGTACGACGAGCGGCGCCGGCTGGTAGCGCTGCTCGCCGGCGACCTCGGCCGGCCCGCCGGCTTCGCCCTGCCGCTGCGCTGGGACTACGGCAGCGGTGCCTGGCAGAGCTGCACATGGCAATTCCGGCGCGGCCACCTGTTCCTGACCCCGGGCGACTCGCCCATGGGTCTGCGCCTGCCGCTGGATTCCCTGCCCTGGGTGGCCGAGGAGGAACGCGACATCGAGCCGGAACGCGACCTGTTCGAGCCGCGTCCGGAACTGGGCGACGTCTACGGCGAGGTCGCGCGCCGCTTCAGCCACTTCGAGGCGGCGCCGCGGGCACACCCGGAAATCGTGCAGCAGGAGCCGGCGGACAACGGGCGCCGTGCGCACCGGCGCATCGAGGTGATCCACACCGCGCTGTGCGTCGAGGCCCGCGCCGGTAAGCTGCGGGTGTTCATGCCGCCGCTCACCCACCTGGAGCATTACCTCGACCTGCTCGCCGCGGTGGAACTGACCGCCGCGCGGCTCGGCATGCCGGTGCGCATCGAGGGCTACGAGCCACCGCGCGACTGGCGCCTGCGCAAACTCGCCGTGACGCCGGACCCGGGCGTGATCGAGGTGAACATCCACCCGGCACAGAGCTGGCAGGAACTGGTCGAAAACACCGAGGCCCTCTATGCCGAGGCGCGCCTGGCGCGGCTCGGCACGGAAAAATTCCTGCTCGACGGCCGCCATACCGGCACCGGCGGCGGCAACCACGTCACCCTCGGCGGCGCCACGCCCGCCGACAGCCCGCTGCTGCGCCGCCCCGACCTGCTGCGCAGCCTGCTGACCTACTGGCAGCACCACCCCGGCCTGTCCACACTGTTCTCGGGTATGTTCATCGGACCGACCAGCCAGGCCCCGCGCGTGGACGAGGCCCGCGACGAGAACCTCTACGAACTGGAGATCGCGTTCCAGCAGATGCCCGCGGGCGAAGTCGCCGAACCCTGGCTGGTGGACCGGCTGCTGCGCAACCTGCTGGTGGACATCACCGGCAACACCCATCGCTCGGAATTCTGTATCGACAAGCTGTACTCGCCCGACTCGCCGTCCGGGCGCCTCGGACTCGTCGAGTTCCGTGCCTTCGAAATGCCGCCGCACGCGCGCATGAGCCTGGTCCAGATGCTGCTGCTGCGCATGCTGATCGCGCGCTTCTGGCAGCAGCCCTACCGGCACCGGCTGGTGCGCTGGGGCACGTCGCTGCACGACCGCTTCATGCTGCCCCACTATGTCTGGGCCGACATGCAGGACGTGATCTGCGACCTGCAGCGCGCGGGCTATGCCTTCGAACTGGAGTGGCTGGCACCGTTCCTGGAATTCCGCTTCCCGCACTACGGCACGGTCGAGGTGCAGGACATCCGGCTCGACCTGCACGCCGCACTCGAGCCCTGGCACGTGCTGGGCGAGGAGATGAGCAACCTGGGCACCGCCCGCTTCGTCGACTCCTCGGTCGAACGGCTGCAGCTCAAGGTCAACAGCGGCTGACGCAAGAAAGCCGCTACGTCGTCGCCTGCAGCAGCCGCCGGGTACCGCTGCAACCTCAGCACCCACGGTGAATTCGTGGCCGGCGTGCGTTTCCGTGCCTGGCAACCGCCGTCGGCGCTGCACCCCACCATCGGCGTCCACTCCCCCCTGGTGTTCGACATCATCGACACCGGAACGGGTACTGTCGGCAGCTGCACACCTACCATGTCGCCCATCCCGGCGGTTTCTCACTTCATTGTATTTCCCGTCAACGCCCTACGACCGAATCCCGCCGCATCAGCCCAGCTACAGCCGCTATCGGACACAGCGGCGGCCCCTGCAGCCACCACCAGCACAAGCCGGGCTGGCACGGTTCTACCCCGGGCCACCGCCAGGCCCCACCACCAGCGCCGCTTCCCGCAGAGGAGATCAATCCGGAATATCCGTTCACCTGGACCTGCGCCGCGGCTTGGCAGGTGTGACTGAGCGGTCCGCCGCGCACCGGAACGCCCAGCCACTGCGCAGTGCCCCGCTGCGGCGCGCCAGCTTGCTGACAGATAATGCACCGGCGATGGTGCAGTGCGCAACACTGATTTACCTGATCGGCGCACTGGATGCCTGCGCAGGTGCTGCAGCAGCGGCAGCGCGACACCGTGCGCATGCTGCGCGACAGCGCCACCTACAATGTCGGCGTCGACGACGGCCTCAACCGCGCCTGGCAACTCGACCCGGTACCCCTGCTCATCAGCAGCAGCGGACGTTCGTATCGGTCCGGCCTGATCAGCTGAGCGGAACTCCTCAACCTGATCCTCACGGATCTCTACGACCCGTGCAGCCTGGTGCGCAAGGCCTGCCGCCGGACCTGGTCTACGCGGACCCGGGCTTCCAGCGCAACTGCGTGGTGACGCCGCCCGGGCAGGCACCCCGCCTCTGCCTGTACGCCGCGGACCTGGTGCGGGGCGCGGATGGCCGCTTCCGCGTGCTCAAGGACCGCACCCAGGCGCCCTCCGGCATGGGCTATGCGCTGGAAAACCGCACCGTCATGTCGCGCCTGATCCCGAGCCTGTTCCGCGATTCCCATCCGCACCGGCTGGCACCGTTCTTCCGGCGCCTGCGCGAAACGCTCGCGGGCCTGGCGCCCGAGCCGGGCGAGGATCCGCGGATCGTGCTCATGACACCCGGACCGCACAACGAGACCTATTTCGAGCACCTCTACCTCGCCAATTATCTCGACTACACCCTCATCGAGGGCGCCAACCTGACCGTGCGCGAAGGACGGGTCTGGCTCAAATCGGTGAGCGGACTGACGCCAGTGGACGTGATCCTGCGCCGCGTCGATGACTACTACTGCGATCCGCTGGAACTGCGACCCGACTCCCTGCTCGGCGTGCCCGGTCTGCTGGAGGTGGTGCGGCGGGGACGCGTCGCCATCGCCAACCCGATCGGCGCCGGCATCCTGGAAAGTCCCGCGCTGCTGGCCTTCCTGCCCAGGCTGGCGAAACAACTGCTCGGGCAGGAGTTGCGGCTGCCGTCGGTCGCGACCTGGTGGTGCGGGCAGCAGCGGGAACTGGATTACGTGCTGGACCACCTCGACACCCTGGTGCTGCGCGCAGTCGACCGCAGCGACCGGCCGGTGTTCGGCGACCAGCTCGACGCGGAAGGGCTGAAGTCCTGGCGCGAGCGGATCATGGCCGCGCCGCACCGCTACATCGGCCAGGAACGGCTGACCGCCTCGTCGGCGCCGACCCTGAACGACGGCCAGCTCGAACCGCGCCAGAGCGTGCTGCGCACCTTTCTCGCCGGCGGCCGGGACGATTACGTGGTCATGCCCGGCGGACTGACCCGCGTCGGCGGCTATCCTGACAGCCGTATCGTCTCCAACCAGACCGGGGCGGTGAGCAAGGACACCTGGGTGCTGGCCTCCGAACCCGAACAGATCGTCACGCTGCTGCCGCAGGGCAAGGCGCCGTACCCGCAGCTGCAGGAAACGCTGCCCGGACTCGCCGCCGAAAACCTGTACTGGCAGGCGCGCTATGCCGAGCGCGCCGAGGACATGATCCGCCTGCTGCGCAACATCCATCACCGCCGCAACGAAACCCTGCAGCTGGCTGATCCGGTCTACCTGCAGACCCTGCACATGCTGCTGCGGGGATTGACCCACATGAGCATCAGCTATCCCGGCTTCTGCGGCGCGGGCGCGGCCCAGCGGCTGGCCGATCCGCAGCCTGAGCTCGTCGACCTGATCAGCAATCCGCAACGCAGCGGGTCGCTCGCCGCCAACCTGGCCGCCTGCCTGAATGCGTCCTATGCCGTACGCAACCTGATCACCGGCGATGCCCGCCGTGTGTTCAACGACATCGGCGACGAACTGGCCGGCCTGGCGCAGGGTGCACATGCCGATGTGCAATACCTGCAGGATGCGCTGGATCGCATCATTACCGCCCTCATGGCGGTTGCCGGCGACGCCAGCGAGAACATGAGCCGCGACCTCGGCTGGCATTTCCTCAACCTGGGGCGCCGCATCGAGCGCGCGCTCCTGCTGCTGTCGCTGCTGGGCGGGTTGCTGACGCGCAGCGTGCCGCCGGAAGTCGAGGTGCTGCTGCTCGAATCGGTGCTGACCGTGGCCGAGAGTTTCACCCTTTACCGGCGGCGGTTCCGCAACCAGCCGGAGATCGAATCCGCGCTGGACCTGCTGCTGCTGGATGCCAGCAACAGCCGCTCCCTCGCCTACCAGCTGAATGCCGCGCGTACCCACCTCGCCGCGCTGCCGGCCCAGGGCGGACGGCCCTACAAGCAGGAGATGCGGCTGTTGCTCGAAGCCGGCACCCAGCTCGAGCTCGCCAACGCGGAGGAACTGGCGCAGGCGGACGCCGGCTACCGGGCACATCTCGACACCCTGCTCGCCGGGTTGGGCCAGCGCTTGCGCGAGGCCTCGGACGCGCTCACGGTGACGTACTTCACCCACGCCGAGCGTCCCTACCAGCTGGTCGACGAAGAGCCATGAAGTACCGCATCGTCCACCGGACGGAATACCGCTACGCGTCCCCGGTCAGCCAGTGCCATAACCTGGCCCACCTGCGGCCGCGCAACCTGGCTGTCCAGCAGTGCCTGGGCCACCGCCTGGAAATCGACCCGCTGCCCATGGACCTCGCCGAGCACGTCGATTACTACGGCAACCATGTGAGCTATTTCTCCATCCAGCAACCGCACCACAACCTCACGGTCACCGCGACCAGCGAGGTCGAACTCACACCCGCCAGCGGTGCGCCGGCGGCGGCCGACACGGCCTGGGACGCGGTGCGTGCATGCCTGGCGGAGGCGCAGAGCGAGGCGATCCGCGAGCACCGGCAATACGTGCTCGACTCCCCGCTCGTTGCCACCGGGGCGGCACTGGCCGCGTACGCGACGCCCTCCTTCCCTGCCGGCCGGCCGCTGCTCGAGGCGGTGCATGACCTCATGAACCGGATCCATCACGAATTCACCTACGATCAGGCGTTCTCCACCGTCAGCACGCCGTTGAGCGAGGTGCTGACCAGCCGGCGCGGCGTGTGCCAGGATTTTGCCCACCTGGCGATCGGCTGTCTGCGCAGCCTGGGACTGGCCGCGCGCTACATCAGCGGTTATCTGGAAACCTGCCCGCCGCCCGGCGAGGACAAGCAGCGCGGCGCCGACGAGTCGCACGCCTGGTTCTCGGTGTTCCTGCCCGACGTCGGCTGGCACGATTTCGATCCCACCAACAACCGCGTGCCGCTCGACCAGCACATCGTCACGGCCTGGGGCCGCGACTACGCCGACGTCACTCCGCTCAAGGGCGTGCTGTTCGGCGGCGATCCCGGCCACAGGCCCGAAGTCGCGGTGGACGTGATGCGCCTGTCCGACGCGGCCGGGACCACGGGCGCGGACCCGGCCGTGCCGGTAGACTGAAGCGCGCACCTGCTGCGCTGCCGCCTCCATGCGAACCTTCCACTGCGAACACTGCGACAACACGGTCTATTTCGACAACACGGTGTGCACCCGCTGTCAGCACATGCTCGGCGTGCTGCCGGAAATCCTGCGCGTGTGCGCGCTGGAACCCGCCGGTGACGGCACCTGGACGGCATTGACGTCGATGGCGGCAGGCGCGCGCTACCGGCAATGCGAGAACTACGCGGTGCACGCGGTCTGCAACTGGATGGTACCGGCCGCCAGCGGCCAGCGTTTCTGCATCGCCTGCCGCCACAACCACACCATTCCCAACCTGTCGCGACCCGACTTCGCCGCGCGCTGGTACCGGCTCGAACGCAGCAAGCGCCGCCTGATCTACAGCCTGCTGAAACTCGGCCTGCCGCTGCAGACCAAGGCCGAGGACCCGCTGCGCGGACTGGCCTTCTCCTTCCTGTCCGACCTCGACGCCGCACCCGGCAGCCACGTGGTGACGGGGCATCACAACGGTCACATCACCATCAGTATCGACGAGGCCGACCCCTCGCTGCGCGAGCGCCAGCGCATCGATCTGGAGGAAAAATACCGGACGCTGCTGGGACACTTCCGGCACGAGTCCGGACACTACTACTGGGACCGGCTGATTCGCGACACCCCGCTGCTGGCGGAATTCCGCACGCTGTTCGGGGACGAAGGCACGGACTATGCGCAGGCACTCGATGCCTACTACCGCGCCGGTGCGGTGGCGGACTGGGAGAACCGCTTCATCTCGCGCTACGCCAGCGCCCACCCCTGGGAGGACTGGGCCGAGTCCTGGGCCCACTACCTGCACATCATCGACACGCTGGAGACCGCGGGTCACTACGGCGTGCGGGTCAACCGGGTGCTGCCGGGCGGCAGCGTGCACCGCGCGGATCCGCGCTTCGATGCCTACCGGTTCCGTGACTTCGATACCATCATCAGGCACTGGCTGCCGCTCACCCATGCCCTCAACAGCCTCAACCGCAGCATGGGGCTGCCCGACCTCTACCCGTTCACGCTGCCCGAGCCCGCGCTGCACAAGCTCGCGTTCGTGCATCGCACCGTACAGGCCCAGCGCCGCTTCGACGTCGGCTATGCGCAGGATCGTGATGTCGACCGGCCGCTCGGCGTCTGGCTGCTGCGCCGGCTGGCCGGACGGGTGTATGCGCGGCTGCAGGCCGCGCGCGCCTGAGCGATGCGACCTCAGGTGCAGCGCAGGTCGAAACAGTAAGCGCTGAGTGCCTCGGCCGGCGGCGGTCCGGCGCCGGGACTGCGCTCCGCCGCCACCTCCTGCGCGACGCAACGCTCGCGGCGGCGCCTGGCCGCTGCCGCGACCGACCCGGGCAGACCGGGATAGGCCAGCCCCTGCGGCTGCCAGTCGTGCAGGGTCACGCGCAGGGCGCGCGTGCCGTCGGGCGGCAGCAGCATGAGTTCGATCGGGCCCTGCGCGTCGAGCCCGGGGTGCAAGCCCGTCCACGGGACGAAGGCGCGGTAACGCAAGCCCGTGAGCCGCAGTGCCCCGGCGGCGTCGGTTTCCGCCTGCATCGGTACGCTGTAGTGGCCCACCCGCAGCTGCCAGCCCTCGAGGTCGGCCGCGCGGCCCGAGGCCGGACGCAACATCAGCTGCAGGCGCGTCGTGCTCGCGTCGACCAAACGCGAACCGCCCGAGTGCTGTGCGACGTCGCCCAGCAGCGGCCAGAACTCGACGGCCTGCTCGACGCTGAATTCGCACCCGGCGAAACTGGCGTGCCCGAGCTGGCGCCAGTCGGCGGCGAACAGGCGCTCGGCGAGCGGTGCGCCCAGCCCCAGGCCGGACTCGGCCAGGTCGTCGAGGACCGCCGCCAGGTCGCGGCGCAGGTAGAACGGCAGTGCGAAACGGTCGTGCAGGTCGCCGCCCCAGTCGACCAGCCGCCAGCCGGTGTCACGGTGGACCAGCATCGCCGCCAGCGCCCGCCACAGGGCCGCGATGGCCGCGGCGGTTTCCGCGTCCACGGCCATGCGCAGCGCGCGCAGTTCGACCAGGCCGAGACAGCCGCGGCCGGGCAGGTAGGGATTCCAGAGCTTTTCTATGTTGATCTCGCTGCGGTGGGAATTGCCCGAGCTGTCCACCAGGAACGGACTGAGACTGCGCCAGAGCAGCTCCGGCGCCGGTTCGGGTGCAGCCGCCAGTCGCCGCAGCGCCAGCTGCAATTCGCTGATCGACTCGCGGACGTTTTCGTCCGCGCGCGGCGACTGGCTGCAGCTGCCGATGGACGGCGGCGCGAACCAGTAGGATAGCGCCGGGTGGTGGTTGAGGTAGACCACCAGGCGCTGCAGCAGCCGCGGCGCGGCGAAAAACGGGCTGCGCGCGGGACTCGGACCACCGAGCGTGAACTGGCCGCCGCCCCCGCTGTCGGTCATACCGCCGTTGTATTGCAGCCGATAGGGCCGCAGGCCGGCGGCGGCCGCCACGGCATAGAGCCGGCGGCTCATACCCAGGAACTCGCTCACCGTGGCGGCGGGCGCTTCGTTGATCTCCAGTACCGCCGGATCGGGCGTCAGCGTGGTCCACGCCACGCTGCTGTCGACCGGCGGCGGACAACCGCGCCACACCAGCGCGGTGAGCCCCGCCGTACTGGCGGCCTGCGCCACGCGCTGCACGAAGGAGAGGAACGTCGCAACGTCGGTGAACGCCGGCAATTCGATGCACGGCTGCCGCTGCTCCCCCGTTCCGACCGGCATGACACCGAGCGTTACCAGGTAATCGCCGCCGGCGGCGAGCGCGTCCGCCACACCCTCCGGCGGGAGTGGCCGGCCGTGCCAGGACGCACGCGCCAGTCGGGTATCGGTCTGCGGATCGGCCTGCGGCTGTCGGCCGTCGCAGCGGAAGACGATGCGCAATGGCATGTCGCCGGTGCAGCTGAAGCGGTGTGCGCTCCAGCCGTCCCGGTCGAGCACGGCAGCGAGACACGCCCAGAACGACATGCTGCGGTCCAGATCGCAGGGCACCGCCCGATCCAGCGGATCCCCGGGGAGCCCGTCTGCCAGCGCACGGCCGTCACGGCGCCGGTACAGGCCGAGGCTCCAGCGCGGTTCAGACTCATCCGGGTACTGCCGTCCCAGCGTGCGCAGGATCAGCGCGCCCGGATAGGCGGCGCGCAGGTCTTCGATGATGCGCCAGGCATACCCCTGCTTGGACGGCCCGAGGGCATCGGTCAGCCATTCCGGCGCCTCGGAATGACGGTTGGTGAAGGTCGGTTCGGCGCCGATCCAGATCTCCAGTCCGCTGGCCGCCACGGCCGCGTCGTGGGCATGGATGGCTGCGTCGAAGCTGCCGTTGCTGGTATCCACTGCGTGCAGTGTTTTCGAGTTCCGATACCTTGTCAACCGCGCGCTGCGAAGTACGTGGCGCCGGCTCGCGCTGTCACTGCCGCGCCAACGCTGCGGCGAGCGGCGGGCGGCAGGCGTCGCGCCACACGCCCGGCACCGGCGACGTTACGGGTCGGGTGCCTGGCCCGCTGTATCCCGGGCCGCATCGCGTCCATCGAGCGCACCTGCAGCAGCGCCCCGGTCCGGCGCCGCGGACAACGCCAGCAGTTGTGGCCAAACCGACAGCATGCCGGGCATGGCGTCCGGTGCAGACGCCAGCTGCGCGGCGGCCCAGGCCGCGGCACGCCGGGCGCGATCGCCGTATGCCGCCTGGCCGGTCAGCCGCTCGAGCGTCAGCAGCACCTGAACCGCCATGGCGTTGCCGGACAACGCGGCACCGTCATCGAGCGGTTTGTCGCGCAACCACAGCGCCGTATCGGCCGGGGTGCGGAAGAATCCGCCGCGCGCCGTATCCTCGAAGCGCGCGCACATGCCGTCCGCCAGCTGCCGCGCCCAGCGCAGCCAGTCGTGCCCGGCGTCGGCGTCATGCAGCGCCAGCAGTCCCTGCGCCAGCGCGGCATAGTCCTCCAGGAAACCCGGCGCGCCGCGCACCCCGCCGCGCCAGTCGCGGTAGAGGACGCCGTGATCGGCGTCGTAGAGCTTATCCAGCAGGAACCGCGCCGCGGCGCGCGCGGCGGCGCGATAACGCGGCGCGTTCAACTTGCGTCCGGCCTCGGCCAGGGCGGTGATCTGGTAGCCGTTCCAGGCCGTCACGACCTTGTCGTCGACCGGAACCGGCGGACGCCGGCGCCGTGCCGAGCGCAGCCGCTCATCGACCGCTGCGTTGCGCTGGGGCACCGTGTCCGGCGGCACGCCGAAACGCGCGGTCAGGGCCGCGTCGTCCAGCGCCTGCCACAGCACGTTGCGCCCGGCCAGTTCGCCGGTCGGATCGGCCGTGGCGTTGCCGCGTTCCTCGAGGCCGTAGCGCGCCACCGCCCAGGCCTTCAACTCCGGTTCCGGCAGTGCCGCATCCAGCTGCGCCCAGGTCCAGGTATACGCGGCACCCTCCTCCGCCGGCCCACCGGGCGCCGCCGCGCTGTCCGCTGCCAGCGCGGCATGAAAGCCGCCGCCGGCAGCGCGCAGCGCATCCAGCGTGAAATCGAGCGTGCCGGTGACACACGCGCGATAACGTTCCGCGCCGGTCCGTTCCCAGGCGGCGAGGCAGGCGCGCGCCAGCAGCGCCTGGTCATAGAGCATCTTCTCGAAGTGCGGTATGCGCCATTCGAAATCGGTCGCGTAACGGTGCCAGCCGCCCGCCAGCCGATCGTGAATACCGCCGGAGAGCATGTGGTCGAGCGTGGCCAGCGCCATGGGCGCGCTCGCTGCATCGCGGTCCGCCAGCAGGAACAGCAGGCGGGCCGGTTCGGGGAACTTCGGTGCCGGTCCGAAACCGCCCTGCAGCGCATCGTAGTTCGCCGCATACGCCTCCCGCGCGGCCTGCAGCGGCGCAGCCGTCAGCTGCGCGCGCGGCGCGGCCGGGGTGGCTTGCGCACGCAGCGTCGCGACGGCATGCCGTGCCACCTTGCGCACGCCCGCCTCGTCTGCCTGCCAGGCGCTGCTGATCTTTTCCAGCACCTCCCGGAAGCCGCTGCGACCGCGTGCGGCGTGCGGCGGGAAATAGGTCCCGCCGAAAAAGGGTTCACCCTGCGGCGTGGCCCATACCGACAGCGGCCACCCGCCCTGCCCGGCCGTCAGCAGCACGTACTCCATGTAGGCCGCATCAAGATCGGGGCGCTGTTCGCGATCGATCTTGATGGCGACGAAGTGCGCGTTGAGCAGTGCCGCGATCGCCGGATCGCTGAACGATTCGCGTGCCATGACGTGGCACCAGTGGCAGGTGTAATAGCCGATCGAGATGAACAGCGGCTTGTTCTCGCGCTGCGCCCGCTGCAGCGCCGCTGCGCCCCACGGGTACCAGGTCACCGGGTTGTCCGCATGCAGCTGCAGGTAGGGGCTCGCTTCCCCGGCCAGTCGCCAGCCGCCGGCCGGCGGCGGCGCCGTCTCCGCCGCACGCAGCGCGACGGCCAGCAGCCACAACAGGCCGGCGCAGGCGCGGATTGCCCGACAGTGACGGGGTTTCATGCGCGCTCCACCATGCACCAATATCGATCAGCTTGCACCAGCGGTGTACACGCGGGCCGCGGGCGCGCCGTCATGTGCGTCAAAATAGCCTCTGTTGCAAGGACTTGGTGTCAACGCCCATAATGGCACACGCATTGCTTATCCTCCAGCAGGATACCGGCACCCACGGTGCACCGCCATTCCGGATGGTGCGCCGTATCCGGTTCGGGAGCCATGACCGCGTGCCACGCGCCGTACGCAAAAACGCCGTCGACTGGAAACAGTACGACCCCGGCAAGTTCTACGACGAGCTGATCAGCTCGCCCGGCCATGCACGCGCCGCCGCGCGCGGGATCGTGTCCTACCTCCAGACCCTGACCGAGAAGCACCTGCAGCACCGCCAGCAGGCCGCCGACCTGGCCATCAAGGAAATGGGCATCAGCTTCACCGTCTACAGCGAGGGTGAGAACATCGACCGCACCTGGCCGATGGACGTCATCCCGCGCGTCATCGCCGCCGCCGAGTGGCGGCGCCTGGAAGCCGGCCTGATCCAGCGACTGACCGCGCTGAACCTGTTCATCGACGATGTCTATCACCGGCAAAGGATCATCCGGGACAAGGTCTTCCCGGCGGAAATCATCCAGAGCTCGAAGGATTTCCTCAAGCAGTGCATCGACGCCAAGCCGAAACACGGCGTCTGGGCGCATATCTGCGGTTCCGACCTGGTGCGCGACAGCGACGGCACGGTCTATGTGCTCGAGGACAACCTGCGCGTACCCTCCGGCGTGTCCTATATGCTGGAGAACCGTGCCATCACCAAGCGGGTGCTGCCGCAGCTGTTCCGCAAGCACAGCATCCTGCCGGTCGACGATTACCCCTCGCAGCTGTTCGACATGCTCACCTCGCTGTCGCCGCGCGCATCGCGCAGTCCCGAGGTGGTGGTGATGACACCGGGCATCTTCAACTCGGCCTACTTCGAGCATTCCTACCTGGCACAGCGCATGGGCGCGGAACTGGTCATGGGCTCGGACCTGGTGGTGGGCGACGACGACTGCGTCTACATGAAGACCATCCAGGGTCTGGAGCGCGTCGACGTGATCTACCGCCGCGTCAACGACGACTTCCTCGATCCGGAGGCATTCCGCCCCGACTCCATGCTCGGCACGCCGGGGCTGCTGCGCGCCTGGCGCGCCGGCAAGGTGGGCCTGGCGAACGCGCCCGGTGCCGGCGTCGCCGACGACAAGGTGGTCTACACCTACGTGCCCGCCATCATCAAGTACTATCTCGGCGAGGATCCGATCATCCCCAACGTGCCATCCTTCCTCTGCGTCGATGCGCAGCAGCGCAAGCATGTACTGGCCAATCTCGACAAGATGGTGGTCAAACCGGCCAACGAATCCGGCGGCTACGGCATGCTGGTCGGCCCGGTTGCGAGCAAGGCGGAACGCGCGAAGTTCGCCGAACTCATCGAGCGCAGCCCGCGCAACTACATGGCGCAACCGGCGCTCAACCTGTCGACCGCACCCACCCTGTGCAATGGCCGGATCGAGCCGCGCCACCTCGACCTGCGCCCGTTCATCCTGCAGGGGAAGAGCCACTACGTCACGGCGGGCGGCCTGACCCGCGTCGCGCTGCGCAAGGGCTCGCTGGTGGTCAACTCCTCCCAGGGCGGCGGCAGCAAGGACACCTGGGTCGTCGACACGGAGGCGAAATAGATGCTGTCCCGGGTCGCCGAACGCCTGTACTGGATGGCACGTTATATCGAGCGCACCGAGAACACGGCGCGCCTGATGCTGGTGCAGCATCACCTGGTGCTGGACCTGCCGGCGCATATCCGGCCGGGCTGGGACCTGGCGATCGGTGTGCTCGGCACGAGCGCGGAGTTCGCGGCGCTGCCCGGCAAGCCGACGGAGAAGAACATCATCGGCTTCCTGTTCGGCAGCCGCGACAACCCCAGTTCCATCCTGAGCTCGCTGGCCGGCGCGCGCGAGAACATCCGCACCACGCGCGAGGTGTTGCCGACCGAGGCCTGGGAGCGCATCAACAGCCTCTACCTCAGCGTCGCGCAGCGCGGTCCGCGCGGTCTGCCCGGCAGTATCCGGCACAAGGTGCTGAACGACATCGTCCAGCGCTGCCAGCAGATCACCGGCATGCTGGCTGGCAGCATGAACAACGATGCGGCCTACCAGTTCATCCGCATCGGGCGCAACCTGGAACGCGCCGACATGAGCACCCGCATCATCGACACCGCCTCGGCCCGGCTTATGGGCGAACGCGAGGAGATCCTGCCCTACCGCAACGTGCTCTGGGTCAGCGTGCTGAAGTCGCTGAGCGCCTACCAGATGTACCGGCTGAGCGTGCGGCGCAACGTCAACCCGGAGGACGTGCTGCATTTCCTGCTCGAGAGCAAGGTGTTCCCGCGCGCCCTCGCGCACACCCTCGACGAAATCGATACCAGCATCGGCCTGCTGCCACGCAACCAGGAAGCGCTCGCCGCCATAGCCGCGGTCAAGCGCGCCATGAAAAAATCCGATACCGGCGAGTTGAGGAATGCGGCGCTGCACGCCTTCATCGACGACCTGCAGCTGATGCTGGAGGGCATACACACCGCCATCAAGCGCACCTGGTTCGATCCCGCGACCGGCAAATGAATCCGGGCGGGTCGCGCCCTGCCCGGGCATATCCCCGCCCGCCCCTATCGGGGATCATGTCGAATACCCCCGCGCGGCATCCAAGGGTGCCAGGAAGGCGCAGCCTGCCGGGGTTTTGCCGGCGCGAAATCGGCGGTGTAGTGGTACGCGGACGCGGCCCGCGCTACGACAGAGCCATCACCCTGCAGGTGCGCATGACATGCGCGAATACCGGCGGCGTGACGGTTCGCGGGCGCGTTCGCACTATGTCTGGCGCTGGCCGTCCTGCGGCAGGATCAGCACGTTGGATTCGGCCGTGCGCTTCTCCCACTCCAGATGCGGCAGCCCGGAGAAGGCGTCCTTGAGCGCCTCGTTCCAGTGCTGGCGGATCGCGCGCAGGTAATCGTCGTCCTCGTCGAAGCGCAGGTAGTGGTCGCTTTCGTAGGTGCTTTCCTCGTACACCAGCAACTCGATCGGCGGCCCCACGGTGGCGTTGGAGCGCAGGGTCGAATCCATGGACACGATGGCACAGCGCGCCGCATCCTCCAGCGAGGTCTTGCGCGTCAGGATGCGGTCGAGGATCGGCTTGCCGTACTTGCTCTCGCCGATCTGCAGGAACGGATTCTCCTCAGAATCGGTGATGAAATTGCCGGCCGGATAGATCATGTAGATCGCCATACCGCCGCCCCGGATCTGGCCGCCCACCAGGATGGACGCCGAGGTATCGATCCCGCTCGTGGTCGGTGACGACTGCGCCAGGGTCTGTTCCTCCTGGCTGACCTTGCCGACGTAGCGCGCCACGTCCACCATCTTCTTGCAGGTGCGCAGATTCGTCTTGTCGGGTTCGTCCAGGTCGCTTTCGATATGGCTGATGATGCCCTGGGTGGTGGCGAGGTTGCCTGCCGTCAGCAGCACGAACAGGCGGTCGGGTGACGGCTTGAACACGTGCATCTTGCTGTAGGACGAGAGCATGTCGGGGCCGGCGCTGGTACGCGAATCCGAGCAGAACACCAGGCCGTCCTCGGTTGCGACTGCCACACAATAGGTCATAGTACGTTCCTGTCAGATCCACACGGGCAACACCCGATTATGAGCATCATAGAGGCTTTGACGGTGGCGCGCTAGCCGGGCGCACGCCCGGCCTCCGGACTTGCCGAATCCATAGTATGATTAAATATCAATCAGTTGAAGCGCTAATCTCAACGTACCGGGAGCATGATGCCGGTATCGGCGCGTGGCTGACGCGGACACGGCCGGCTCCCCGGACCATGGCGCCGCAAGCGCCGGCGCGACCTATCAGTTGCGGAAGAACAGGTTCAGGATAAGACTCAGCACGATGCTGATGACGAGCATGGAGGTGATCGGGATGAACACCGTGCCGTGCTCGCCTGCGCGGCGGATATCGCCCGGCAGGTGCCCGAACCAGCCGCACAGACCCGGGGCGTAGCTGAGGACCAGACCCAGCACGACCAGGACCAGACCCAGCACGATCAGGACCCTGCCCGCGCCCATCGCTCAGCCGCTCAGCCGGCGCAGGAACTGCTGCAGGTGCAACGCCTCGAAGCGGTTCCGATCCCAGACCTCGTCCGTCAGCCGCTCGCGCGCCTCGGGCCGCAACACATAGGCCCAGGCCTGCAGCGGCCGGTCGTCCGCGTCGCTCACCACCACGCGCCGGCGCATGTAATAGTCGCTCTCGAAGGCATCCAGCCGTTCCAGCTGGGCGTTGCCGAGCGCATTGTAGAGCACGCCGCGCGTCTGCGCCCCCTCCTCCGGCACGATCCCCGGAAACACCTCGCCACGCAGTGTGTAACAGCCATAGTTCTCCAGCACGACCGGCATCCCAGGATAGTGATTGCCGCTGACCTGCTCCATGATCTCCGGATACTGCAGGGTGCCGTAACAAAACAGCCGCATCTTGTGTTCCTCGTCCGCTGCCACCGGCATGCCGGACCGGCACGCCGCCTGTGGTCACCTAGTGTAACCGCTGATGAAATTCGTCATTGCGAGAATCGGAGTGACGCAGCAATCACAAATCGATTGATATCACATGGCGATTGACCGCTCCCGGCTTCCTGTCTCCGCAACGGCGGGAATATCCAGTTTCCCTATGATACATAATCATCCAGGCCGAGCACGGCACGCGCGTTGGCCGTGGTCACCGCCGCGACCTGCGCCTCGGGTTCGCCCCGCACCTGCGCCAGCGCGGTCAGGCAGTACGGGAGGTACTCCGGACTGTTGCGCTCGCCGTGATGCTGCGCCACGGTCATATCGGGTGCATCGGTCTCCAGCACCAGCGCCGCCAGCGGCAGCGCCCGGGCCAGCGCGCGCAGCTTGCTGGAGCGCTCGTAGGTCAGCATGCCACCGAAACCGAGCCGGAAGCCCAGGTCCCGGTACTGTTGTGCCTGTTGCAGGCTGCCGTTGAAGGCGTGACAGATACCTCCGCGCACGCCTGCACGCCGCAGCGTCGCCAGCACCGCATCATGTGCCTTGCGCACATGCAGGATCACCGGCAGGTCCGCGTCACGCGCGATCGCGAGCTGCGCCTCGAACAGCTGCCGCTGGCGGTCGTGATCGAGACCCGGCACGTGGAAGTCGAGCCCGATCTCGCCGATCGCGAGCGGACGGCGCACGGCGACCCAGTCTGCGAGCCGCTGCAGGTCGGCCCGTGTGTGCGTATCGAGGTAGACGGGGTGCAGCCCGAGCGCCGGGTAAAGGCAGGCAGCTCCGGCGCACAACGCCCACAGCCCCTCCCAGGTCGCAGCCTGCACCCCGGGCACCACGATCGCGCCCACCCCGGCCGCGCGCGCGCGCGCCAGCACCGCGGCACGGTCGGCGTCGAACTCCCCGACATCGAGGTGACAGTGGGTGTCGATCAACTCCATGCCGCGATTGTATGCCGGCGGCCAATTGTCGCCCAGCCGTTTTCTGGTATGTTGCCGGCATGACGCACCCGGACCTGCCGCACAGCAGCGGCGACATCGACTTCGAGCGCCGTTTCGGCGGCATCCGTCGCCTGTACGGGGCGGCGGCGCTGGAACGGTTCCGCGCCGCGCACGTCTGCGTGCTGGGTATCGGCGGTGTCGGCTCCTGGGCTGCCGAGGCGCTGGCCCGCTCGGGCATCGGCCGTTTGACGCTGATCGACCCGGACCACGTCGCCGAATCGAATATCAACCGCCAGCTGCCCGCGCTGGACAGTACCCTGGGCCGTGCCAAGGTCCAGGTCATGGCGGCACGCATCCATGCGATCAATCCGCACTGCAACGTCTTCGGCATCGAGGAATTCGCCGGCATCGACAACATCGCGCACCTGGTCGCGCCGGGCCTGGATTTCGTCATCGATTGCATCGACGGCTTCCGCGTCAAGGCGCACCTGGTCGCACACTGCCGGCGCGCCAGGATCCGCATCATCACCGTGGGCGCGGCCGGCGGTCAGACCGATCCAACCCGCATCCGCGTGGTCGACCTGAGCCGCACCGAGCACGACGCGCTGTGCGCCAAGACGCGGCGGCTGTTGCGCACCGCTTACGGCTTCCCGAAGAACCTCAAGCGACGCTTCGACGTGCCCTGCGTCTACTCGGAGGAGAACCCGATATTCCCCGCCGCCGATGGCTGCGTCAGCCCGGCGAAGCCCGACCACCATAGCCTCGGCGGGCTTACCTGCGCCGGCGGCCTCGGCTCGGCGATGCCGGTCACCGCCGGCTTCGGCCTGGCCGCGGCCGCCTACGTGCTAAGGAAACTGGCGGCGCGACGGCAGGAATGACCGGAACCTGTCGCAGCAACCCGCGCGCACCGCATCACTGGCCGCTACCCTGGGGGGCCGGGCGAATTCCGCAACCGGCTGCGTTGCGACTCGCGCTCGCCGCGCCGGGAACCGAAATCGCCACGGTCGCTACCACGCGGAATTATGCGGCAGATTCCGGGTCGAACCTGTCCGGCAAACCACACCGGTGACCGTGCCATCAGTTCGGCGATTTCGCCCGCGCGGATGCAATAACGGATTCGTCCAGATTCAGACCATCACCACAGCGGCATCCTGCCCCAGCGCAACCAGGACAATCACCACCATGACCAGCAAACACTCACACTCCGGGATGCATTACCTGCTGCAGGGATTGCGTCTCATCCGCATGCGCGGCCTGCGCCGCTACGTGATCGTGCCGGTACTGCTCAGCACGCTGAGCTTCACCGCCGCCATCGCCGGCTTGACCTGGTGGCTGGAGAGCCTGCTCGACCCGCTGCTCGCCAGGCTGCCGGACTGGCTCGACTGGCTGCGCTATCTGCTCTGGCCGCTGTTCGTGCTGAGTTTAGTGCTGATCGTGTTCTACGGGTTTTCGATCCTGACCAACCTGCTGGCGGCACCGTTCAACGGCATGCTCGCCGAGGCGGTGGAGCAGCACCTCACCGGCCAGCCGATCGAGACCGGCGGCTGGCGTGCGCTGCTGCACGACATCGCACCCAGCCTGCTCTCCGAGCTGCGCAAGCTGCTGTACTTCGCCCTGCGGGCGCTGCCGCTCGGCATCCTGTTTCTGGTGCCCGGCATCAACATCGCGGCGCCGTTCCTGTGGGCGCTGTTCAGCGCCTGGATGCTGGCGATCGAGTATCTCGACTATCCCATGGCCAATCACCAGCTGCGCTTTGCCGCGCAGCGCCGGCTGCTGCGCGGCAACCGTCTGCTCGCCTATGGCTTCGGCGGCAGTGCGTTGCTGCTCACCATGGTGCCGCTGCTGAACTTCATCGCCATGCCGGCCGCGGTCGCCGGCGCCACGGCCCTGTGGGTGGATGAATTCCGGGACCTGCAAACCCCGATGTAGGAGCGCGGGCATGCCCGCACGCGGCACGCGTATATCCATGTACGTCGCGCGAACGCCGGTGGCAATGGCATGCGCGGACGCGGTCCGCTCCTACAACAGGTATTCCTGCAGGCGCCGCACCCCCTCCTGCAGAGTCTCCAGCGCGGTCGTGTAGGCAAACCGCACGTGTGATTGCGCCCGGTTGCTGCCGAAGTCGATCCCGGGCGTGATCGCCACGCCCGCCTCTTCGAGCAGCTGCTGCGAGAAGGCATAACTGTCGGCGGTGAAGCGGCTGCAGTCGGCATACAGGTAGAAGGCACCAGCCGGTGTCACCGGGATATCGAAGCCCAGCGCGCGCAGTGCGGGCAACAGGTAATCCCGGCGGCGCCGGAATTCCGCGCGGCGCTGTTCCAGGATTGCGAGGTTATCGGGTTCGAAAGCGCGCAGCGCGGCATGCTGCGACAGCGTCGGTGCGGCGAGGAACAGGTTCTGTGCCAGCTTGTCGAGCGCCGGCACCAGCATGCGCGGCGCCACCAGCCAGCCCAGGCGCCAGCCGGTCATGCCGAAATACTTGGAAAAGCTGTTGATCACCACGATATCGCCGGATACGGCCAGTGCCGTGACGGCAGCATCGTCGTACACCAGACCGTGATAGATCTCGTCCACGATCAGGCAGCCGCCCTGCGCCTGCGCGATATCGAGATAGGCGCGCAGCGTGTCGGAATCGAGCAGACTCCCGGTCGGATTGGAGGGTGAAGCCACCAGCAGGGCCGCGGTCCGCGTCTGCCAGGCGCTGCGCACCTGCGCGACCGCAGGCTGGTAATTCGTGACGGCGGCGACCGGCAGGCTGACCGGCTCGCCGCCGAGCAGATGGACGAAATTACGGTTGCAGGGATAGCCGGGATCGGCGAGCAGCACCCGGTCGCCGGGATCGACCAGCGCAGCCAGCGCCAGCTGCAGCGCGGCCGAGGCGCCGGGCGTGATCACGATACAGGCCGGGTCGACCTCGACGCCGTAATGCGTGCGATAGTATCCGGCAATGCGCTGGCGCAGTTCCGGCAGTCCGGTCGCCGGCGTGTAGTGGGTGAACCCGGCCGCCAGAGCGGCATGCCCGGCCTCGATCACGGGTTGCGGCGTAGTGAAATCCGGCTCGCCGATCTCCATGTGGATGATCGATCGCCCGGCGGCCTCGAGTTCGCGCGCACGCGCCAGCAGCGCCATGACGTGGAACGGCTGGATCAGCTGCATGCGCCGGGCGGTTTTCATCGTTCACGCACCCGGCTGCCGCACGGCCCGGGCATGCAGTCGTCGCAGGAAGCCGGCATCGACCAGCCCATCCGGCGCCGGTTCCCCCGCGAGTACCGTGCAGGGCTGGTCCGGTTCGCCGAGGTGATCGAGCACCAGTGCGGCACCGGTAAAATCCTGGTGCGCGGTATACGGGTTGACCGTGACCAGCGTGACCACGCCAGCGGCGCGCGCCGAGCGCAGTCCGTTCAGCGAATCCTCGATGGCAATGCAGGCCTGTGGCGGCAGACCCAGCTTTGCGAGCGCGTAATCGTAGATGTCGGGCGCCGGTTTCTTGCTGGGCACCACGCCGCCGGCGGCTATCACCTCGAACCAGTCGTGCGCTGCCTCGCTGAAGGAATGCTCGAGCAGCGCCGTGATATTGTCCGGCGTGGTCGTGGTCACGATGGCCAGACGCAGGCCGGCGCCACGGATGTCGCGCAGCAGTCGCTCCACGCCCGGTCGCAACGGTACCCGGCCGCCTGCCAGGGCCTCGATGTAATGGACGGTCTTGCGCCGGTGCAGGTCCGCAATGAAGGCATCGGCATCCGTCGGCAGCGTGTAGTCCGGGCGCTCGCGGCTCAGGTAGTAACGGATGCGCTCCTTGCCGCCCGTCACGGCCAGCAGGTCATGGTACAGGGCACGATCCCATACCCAGTCGAGCCCCGCCTCGGCGAATGCCGCGTTGAATGCCAGGCGGTGCACCTCTTCGGTATCCGCCAGCGTGCCGTCGACGTCCAGCAGGACCGCCTGCAGTTCAGCTTCCATGTCACGCTCCCTCTGTATCCACTCCGGTACGGCGTGATCCCGTCAGATCGCCGCAAACAGGCCGATTTTCCGGCCTGCCGGTATTCTTGACTAATAGTAAAAGTGGCGTATAAATAACGCCCCTATAATGTTTCCCCGCCGGATATGATACCTGAGCGCGGTAAATTTTAAACAGAAACATCAACTCAATCAGCGAGTTAAAAAACACCACCCGGAGAAGATCCAGATGGCTGTAAAAAAGAAGGCAGTAAAGTCGACGGCAGCGAAGAAGAAGACCGCCGCACGCACGAAGACCGCGAAAAAGACGACCGCGAAGAAGGCCGCTGCGAAGAAGACGACTGCCAAGCAAGCCGCACCGAAGAAGCCCGCCGCGAAAAAGACCGCACCGAAAAAGGCGACGCCGAAAAGCGCCGCCCCGGTGAAGAAGGCCGCACCGGTGAAGAAGGCGGCAGCACACAAGCCGGCGCCCGCGCCGGCAGCCCTGCGCCCGGCAGCACGCAAGAAATCCAGCGGCCAGATCGGACCGGTGCCGGGTATCGCGCCCTACACGGAAAAGAAGGGCGAGGATTACATGAACGAGCGCCAGGTCGCGCACTTCCGCAACATCCTGGAGACCTGGAAACGCAGCCTGATGGAGGAGGTCGACCGTACCGTGCATCACATGCAGGACGACGCGGCCAACTTCCCCGATCCGAATGACCGTGCGACCCAGGAATCCGAATTCAGCATGGAACTGCGGGCACGCGATCGCGAGCGCAAGCTGATCAAGAAGATCGAGGAATCGATCCGCCATCTCGACAACGACGACTTCGGCTACTGCGAGGCCTGCGGCGTGGAGATCGGCGTCAAACGCCTCGAGGCGCGTCCGACCGCCACGCTGTGCATCGACTGCAAGATCCTCGACGAGATCCGCGAGAAGCAGATGGGGTGATGCCTGCAGGGACGCAGGGATATCGCGCGAGGCAGTGACGCCGCTAGCGATGCCACATCAAACACTCGACTTCCTGCAAGTCTATCCGCGGTAAACCATCGTCACGGTTTCAGCGTATGACTGAAACACATCGATACCGCGGTCGCTTCGCACCCTCGCCAACCGGCCCGCTGCATTTCGGTTCCCTGGTCGCCGCCGTGGGCAGCTGGCTCGACGCGCGCCACCATCACGGCGCGTGGCTGGTACGCATGGAAGACCTCGACCCACCGCGCGAGATGCACGGCACCGCGGACGCGATCCTGCGCACGCTCGAGGCCTACGGACTGGAATGGGACGGCAGCGTCGAATACCAGAGCCGGCGCAGCAGGCACTACGAGGCGGCACTGGCGCAACTGGCCGAGGACGGACATCTCTACCACTGTGCCTGCACCCGGCGTGAGATCGCGGACAGCGCCATCGGACCGGACGGCAGCGGTATCTATCCCGGCACCTGCCGCAACGGGCTGCCCCCGGGAAGGCAGGCTCGCGCCGTACGCGTGCGCGTCTACGACACCACCATCCGGGTGACAGACCTGCTGCAGGGCCCGCTGCAGCAGGCGCTCGCGGCGGAAGCGGGCGACTTCGTGCTGCGCCGCGCGGACGGCCTGTATGCCTACCAGCTCGCCGTGGTGGTCGACGATGCCGCGCAGGCGATCAGCCACGTGGTGCGCGGCGCCGACCTCCTCCGTTCCACCCCGCGCCAGGTCCACCTGCAGCGACTGCTCGGGTATGCCACGCCAGACTACCTGCACCTGCCGGTCGCCATCGACGACCGCCACGAGAAGCTCGGCAAGCAGACCCGCGCACCCGCGCTCGCATCCGCGCGGGCGGTCACCACCCTGCTCCAGGTGCTGGAATTCCTCCGGCAGCCGCTGCCGGAGGGCGCCCGGGACGCCAGCCCGGGCGAACTCCTGCACTGGGCAGCCGCGCACTGGAACCGTCAGGCCCTGCCCGCAGAACGCGAGTTGACCGCGCCGCCGGCATTTCAACATGCCGCGCCCACAGGGCTATAATCAGGTCCGGTCGACCCACAATAACCCACAGCGGAGCACAATATGTCCGACACCAAGGTCTACGACGTTCCGGAATCATTCGCGCGCCGGGCGCACCTCGACGCGGCACAGTACCAGGCCATGTACCGGCAGTCTGTCGACGATCCCGCCGGCTTCTGGGCCGAGCAGGCGGACAAGTTCCTGACCTGGGAGCAGCGCTGGGACAAGGTGGTCGAAGCGGATTTCACCCGGGGGCACATCCGCTGGTTCGAGGGTGGCAAACTCAATGCCTGCTACAACTGCGTCGACCGCCACCTGGACCAGCGCGCCGCCGCAACCGCGCTGATCTGGGAAGGCGACGACCCCGCCGATGCTGCGCATATCAGCTACGGCGAACTGCACGAGCATGTCTGCCGCCTGGCCAATGTGCTCAAGGCGCGCAAGGTCGGCAAGGGCGACCGCGTCTGCATCTACATGCCGATGATCCCCGAGGCCGTCTATGCCATGCTGGCCTGCGCGCGCATCGGCGCCATTCACTCGGTGGTATTCGGCGGATTCTCGCCGGATTCGCTGCGGGGCCGCATCCTCGATTCGGACTGCCATACCGTCATCACGGCCGACGAAGGCGTGCGCGGCGGCAAGACCGTGCCGCTCAAGGCCAATGTCGACAAGGCACTGGAGGACTGTCCCAACGTGGACACCGTCCTCGTGGTGCGGCGCACCGGCAACAGCGCGGTGCCGTGGCACGCGGAACGCGATCTCTGGTATCACGAGGCGGTGGCGCCGGCATCGACCGAGTGCGCGATCGAATGGGTGGATGCCGAGGACCCGCTGTTCATCCTCTATACCTCGGGCTCCACCGGCAAGCCCAAGGGCGTGCTCCACACCACGGGCGGCTACCTGCTGTATGCTGCCATGACCCACAAGTACGTGTTCGATTACCACGACGGCGACATCTACTGGTGCACCGCCGATGTCGGCTGGATCACCGGGCATACCTATATCGTCTACGGACCGCTGGCCAACGGCGGCCTGTCGCTGATGTTCGAGGGCGTGCCGACCTACCCCGACGCCTCGCGCTTCTGGCAGGTGTGCGACAAGCACAAGGTCAACACCTTCTACACCGCGCCCACAGCGCTGCGCGCGCTCATGCGCATGGGCGAGGCGCCGCTGGCGCAGACCTCGCGCGCGAGCCTGCGCCTGCTCGGCACAGTCGGCGAACCGATCAACCCCGAGGCCTGGGAATGGTATTACCACAAGGTCGGTGCTGCGCGCTGCCCGATCGTCGACACGTGGTGGCAGACCGAAACCGGCGGTCACATGATCACGCCGCTGCCGGGAGCGACGCGGCTGAAACCCGGCTCCGCGACCCTGCCCTTCTTCGGCGTGCAACCGGCCATCGTCGACAACCAGGGCAAGATCCTCGAGGGCGAGGCCGAGGGCAACCTGGTCATCACCCATACCTGGCCGGCGCAGATCCGCACCGTGTACGGCAATCACCAGCGCCTCATCGACACCTATTTCTCCGCCTTCCCCGGCATGTACTTCACCGGCGACGGCGCACGCCGCGATGCGGATGGCTATTACTGGATCACCGGGCGCGTGGATGATGTGCTGGTCGTATCCGGCCACAATCTCGGCACCGCGGAGTTGGAAAGCGCCCTGGTCCTGCACCCGGCCGTGGCCGAAGCGGCGATCGTGGGCTTCCCCCATGATATCAAGGGCCAGGGTATCTATGCCTACGTCACCCTGGTCAACGGCGTCGAGCCGAGCGAGGCACTGCGCAAGGAGTTGATCCAGCACGTACGCCGGGAGATCGGACCGATCGCAACGCCCGATATCATCCAGTGGGCACCGGGACTGCCGAAGACGCGTTCGGGCAAGATCATGCGCCGCATCCTGCGCAAGATCGCTGCCAACAAGATGGACGAGCTCGGTGACACCTCGACCCTGGCCGATCCGGCGGTGGTTGACGACCTGGTCGCCAACCGGGTCACCACCTGAGGGGCCGGTTACCGGCGGGGGTGTACGCAAACGGCGCATGATAACGACCAGCGCATTCCGGCCGGCCTGGTGGCTGCCCGGGGCGCATCTGCAGACACTCTATCCCGCGCTGTGCCGGCGGCGGGTGGTGCCGCCGCTGACCCGCCAGCGGCTGGAGCTGCCGGACGGCGATTTTCTCGACATCGACTGGACCGCGCCCGCAGACGGCCTGCGGATTCTGGTGCTGCATGGCCTGGAAGGTTCGCTCGAATCCCATTACGCCGGTGGCCTGCTGGACCGACTTGCAGGCGCGGGTCACCAGGCGGGACTACTGTATTTTCGCGGCCGCAGCGGCGAGCCGAACCGCCTGGCCCGCAGCTATCATTCCGGTGACACCGCGGATCTCGAGCATGTCGTCGCGCTGCTGCATGCGCAGCGGCCGCGGCGCGGGATCGCAGTGGTAGGCTACTCGCTCGGCGGCAACGTCCTGCTGAAATGGCTGGGCGAACAGGGTACCCGGGCGCCAGTCGTCACCGCCGTCGCCATCTCCGTGCCGTTCGATCTCGACCGCGCGGCGCGTCGGCTCGATCAGGGGCTGTCTCGGATTTATCGCAACCACCTGCTCGGCAAACTGCGACAGTCGGTCAGCGCCAAGGCAGCCCGACACGATCCGCCCGTGCCGCTGCACGCGCTGCGCGGCCTGCGCAGCTTTCGCGCCTTCGATGCCGCCGTGACCGCCCCGCTGCACGGTTTCGCCGGTGTCGACGACTACTATTCGCGTGCCAGCAGCAGGCAGTATCTGGCCGCGATCCGCGTGCCGACCCTCATCCTGCAGGCCCGCGACGACCCGTTCCTGCCGGCTGCGGCCCTGCCGGGTGCTGCGGAGCTTGCTGCCGGCGTCACGCTGGAACTGTCGGATCATGGCGGTCACGTCGGCTTCGTCGCCGGACCCCATCCGCTGCGACCGGTATTCTGGCTGGAACGGCGGATCGTGGAGCATCTGGCCGCTTATGCCTGAGGCACCGGCGCGGACGGCGGCCTGTCGCATGTGACGGGGTTCTCAAGCGTCCCGCGCCGGCGCCGATAACGCCCCTGTAGCGCTGTCCCTGCAACCAACAGCCACAGGCGGAAATCCCGAATATGATCAAGGGCATTCTCGGCATCATCCTGCTGCTCGCAGCCACCGTGGCCCAGGGCGACATCTGGACCAACCTGTTCAAGCAAAAGCTCCGTGAAGCCAACCAAGGCGACAGCGAGGCCCAGTACGACGTCGGCACGATGTACCTGAACGGACGCGGCGTCCAGGCCAGCCGGGCGACCGCCGTCGATTGGTTCACCAAGGCCGCCGATCAGAACAATCCGCAGGCCATCACGCGGCTGAAGCTGATGCACGAGAACGAGGCACGCTACCAGAAGACCCTGGCGGACGCGGAACGGGGCGAGCGTGACAGCCAGTACGAACTCGGTAACATGTACACCAAGGGCATCGGCATCGATGTCGACTACCCCAAGGCCATTGCCGCCTACGAACAGGCTGCCGCCCAGGGCCACGAGAAAGCGGCCTACAAGCTGGGGCTGCTCTATTACGAAGGCAGCGGCGTGGCGGCCAACAAGCAGACCGCCATCGAGTGGTTCCGCAAGTCCGCGACCAGCAACTACCCGGCGGCCCAGTACTACCTCGGCAGGATGTACGCTGCCGGCGAAGGCACCGCCCGGGATCCGGAGCAGGCACTGGTATGGCTCGGCAAGGCGGTCGACGGCGGTTTCGACCAGGCGCGCGGCGCCATGATCGACGTCTCCGAGAGCATGGCCCAGGCTGCCGCACCGCCGGAGCAGCCGCCAGCCGCTGCGACACCGGAACCGAAACCGAAGCCGAAACCCGCCCCCGCCGCGCCCGCACGCAAGCCGACCCGCAGCAGCCCCGCGGCCGAGCACGCGGAAGCGACCTGGAGTTTGGAGGACCTGATGCTCGCTGCTTGGTATCGCGACAGCGAGCCCGTCACCTTCCTGCCGTCAGCCATCAACAACTGCAAGGTCGAGGAAGACCGGCTCGTGTGCCTGAGCGATGACCAGACACGCCGCTCCGGCGAGAACCTGATCAAGTTCAAGACCAAGGCGATTATCAGTCATTTCACCGACGCGGGTGCCTTCGATATCACCTACCGCAATCTGGTGATCGATGCCAGCCAGGTCGCCAGCGCGGACACAGACGCCGCGAACAACGACGATGACGACAGCGCCGTTACGGTCAAGACCGGCTGGGGCACGCCACACTCGCTGGAATGCGAGTTCAAAAACCAGGGCACACTGACCTGCGTGAAGAACGGCTCCTACCGGATGATCCTGACCGCCCCCCAGCGCCTCATCTCGGGCAAGTAGTACCCCCCGCTCCCGCGCCCCCTGCCGCCATGGCCGGTTGTCAGCGCCAGGCCGCACGGGCATCATAGTCGCTAGCCCGGCTGCGACCACGTGCATGACAGCATGCCGGCACCCCGACTCCCGTCGCATCAAGGAGAATGACATGCTTGCCACGGGCGATATGGCACCCGCCTTCGAACTGCCGGATGCGGACATGCAGCTGCGCTCGCTGGCCGAATTCGCGGGCACGTGGGTGGTTCTTTATTTCTACCCGCGGGATGACACCCCGGGCTGCACCATCCAGGCGAACGAGTTCACCGACCTGCTAGACGAATACAGCGCCGCCGGGATACAGATCCTTGGCGTCAGCGCGGACGACTGCTTCAGCCACCAGGCATTCCGCCAGAAGTACGGCCTGAAAATCATCCTGCTGGCGGATACCGAGCAGGAGGTCTGCACGCAGTACGGGGTGATCCAGGAAAAGGAAAAGGACGGCGTCCGCAGGACCGGTATCGTGCGCTCGACCTTCGTGATCGCCCCGAACGGCAGACTGGCCCACGTCGAATATGGCGTAACCCCCCGGGATCACGCACGCAGGACGCTTGCCCTGATCAGTGATCTGGCCGCGTCTTACCCGCGCTAGCCGTGCGCCAGCGTCTGCGCCTCACCAGTGTGAGGGCAGGTGGCCGCGGATCTCGTTCGCATCGAACTGACCCAGATTCTTCTCCAGTTCCGACACCGTCACCCCCGGCGGCAGGTCGAGATGCTGCCGGAGTTCGCCGAGCAGGCGCGGTCCGGCAACCAGCAGGAGCCGCTTGCAGCGACCGTCCTGGCAGGCGGCCTTCAGGTAGGCGCCGATTTCCTTGGCGAAGCGGATCTGCTCCTGCTCCACGGGATCGACCGCGGTGCCCATGGCATGCCTGCCCGCGCCCTTCGAGTCGAAGGCGCGCCCCGGCCGGTCGGCATTGATGTCACGGGCATGTTTCAGCGCCTCCGGGTGCTCCAGCGTTTCCAGCTGCTGCAGACCACCCTGCGGGTCATCCATACCGAAGATCCGCGCCTGACTGCTATCTGCCACTACGATCCAGCGACTCGACATAACACCTCCGTCTGACATCCATAAAGAGCGAGTTGAATTGCGCCTACCCTATACCGGCGCCGGCGCGCCCATTTTGACCAGGATCATGTATTCAGGACGCGCGCTGCCGGCGCTCGCGTCGACCTGGCCGGGCGGTGTAGCTCAGTGCCCGCGCCGCCTTGCCGTTATCTGTACCAAGACCCCGCCGCAGGCGCCGACAGCACGGCATGCCCGTGCCGTTTCCATTGCGAAACGCGATGTTACAGCCGGCCGGGCCGATTTGTCCGGCATCCGCAATCAGAGGATAATAGCCGTGAATGACAATAATCCGGACGCAACAGCGTCAATAATAACAAGCCGATAGATTGCGCGGTACGCCAGGTCATGAAACTCCACCTCAAGCGGGACGAGCCCGCAGGCGCGGGCCTCGCGCGCATCAGCCGCGAATTGTGCGCCCGGGCACGCCGGGCGACAGCACGCGGCGACACCCTCACCGATCAGGCCGTATTCGAATTGCGCAAGACCGTCAAGAAACTGCGCGCGCTACTGCGCATCACCCGGCCCGCGCTGACACCGGACACGTTTCGGGAAACCGACCGGCTGCTGCGCGACTTCGGCCGGCTGCTCGGCCGCCCGCGCGACGCCGCCGTGCTCGTCGCGACATACGATGACCTGCTGGCGTACTTTCGGCCGTTGCCCGACGAGAGCGCGCTGCAACCGCTGCGCAACGCGCTGCACTGCCGTTACCTGGTCGCCCAGGAGGATCTCCTGCTGGCCAACGAGGAACATGCACTGGCCACCCGCTTCGGCCTGATCGAACGCCACGTTGCCCAGCTCGACCTGACGCAACTGTCGGATGCACAGCTGCTGCAGGGTATCCGCAAGTCGTACCGGCGCTGCCGCGGGCTGCTGCGCCAGCTGCATCGTGAACCGAGCACGGAGAACAGCCACGACCTGCGCCGGCAGGTCAAATACACATGGAACCAGCTGCGGCTGCTGCGCAAACGTGATCCGCAGCGACTCGAACCTTTCATCGCCGGATTGGACACACTCGGCCGACACCTGGGCAAGGACAGCGATCTCGCCCTGCTCGTGGATGTCCTGCAGCGTCACCCCGAAACGGGTTGCGGCCATATCCGGACGGAATTGATCATCGCGCTGGCTGAGGCCCGGCGCACCGCGGTGCTGACCGCGAGTCTGCGCCTGGCCGACCGGCTGTTTGCCGAGCCGCCCGGACGCTTCGGCAGTCGGCTGGCGCCGCACGCCGGCCAGCGCTGAACGGCCGCAATAAAAAAGGGGCCGCAGCCCCCTTTTCAGCGGAACCGGGTGCGGTCTCAGCCCTCCTGGCTGTCCTGTCCCACCGCCTTCATACTCAGGCGGATACGGCCCTGCTTGTCAACCTCGAGCACCTTGACCTTGACGATATCGCCCTCGGCCAGCTTGTCGCTGACGTTCTGCACGCGCTCCTCGCTGATCTGCGAAATGTGCACCAGACCGTCCTTGCCGGGCAGGATGGTGACGAAGGCGCCGAAGTCCATCAGCTTGGCGACCTTGCCGTCGTAGACCGAGCCCACCTCGACATCGGCGGTGATCTGCTCGATGCGGCGGCGTGCCTCGTTACCGGCCTCGAGGTCGACCGAGGCGATCTTCACGTTGCCGTCGTCGTCGATGTCGATGCTGGTGCCGGTCTCCTCGGTAATGGCGCGGATGGTGGCGCCACCCTTGCCGATCACGTCGCGGATCTTGTCGGGGTTGATCTTCATGGTGATGTAGCGCGGCGCGTAGGCGGAGACTTCCTCGCGCGGGGCGGTAATGGCCTTGTTCATCTCACCGAGAATGTGCATGCGCCCGGCATTGGCCTGTGCCAGCGCCTTCTCCATGATCTCGCGCGTGATGCCCTGGATCTTGATGTCCATCTGCAGCGCGGTGACGCCCTTGGAGGTACCTGCGACCTTGAAGTCCATGTCGCCGAGGTGATCCTCGTCACCCAGGATGTCGGTCAGCACGGCATAGTCATCGCCTTCCTTGATCAGGCCCATGGCAACGCCGGCGACCGGTGCGCTGGTCGGGACACCCGCGTCCATCAGCGACAGACTGCTGCCGCACACGCTGGCCATGGAGCTCGAGCCGTTGGACTCGGTGATCTCGGAAACCACACGGATGGTGTAGGGAAAGCTGTCCTTGGGCGGCATGACCGCAGCGACACCGCGCTTGGCGAGCTTGCCGTGGCCGATCTCGCGGCGCTTGGTCCCGCCAAGCCGCCCCGTCTCCCCGACACAGTAGGGCGGGAAGTTGTAGTGCAGCATGAAGGCTTCCTTGCTGTTGCCGGCCAGGGTGTCGATCAGCTGCGCGTCACGTTCGGTACCCAGCGTGGTGACCACCAGCGCCTGGGTCTCGCCGCGGGTGAACAACGCCGAACCGTGGGCACGCGGCAAGACTCCGGTACGGATGGTGATCGGACGCACCGTGGCGGTATCGCGACCGTCGATGCGACGCTCGCCGGCCAGGATGCGCCCGCGCACGAGCTTTTTCTCCAGCTTGCCGATCGCGGCCTTGATCTCGTCCGCCGAGAACCCGCTGTCCTCGGTCGCGAGCTTCTCGACCAGTTCCGCACGCACGGTGTTCAGCGCACCATAGCGTTCCAGCTTGTCGGCGATCTTGTAGGCGGCGGCGATACTGTCCGTACCGGCGGCGGCGACCGTTTCCATGAGGCTGGTGTTTTCTTGCGGCGCGGTCCATGCCAGCGGCGCGGTATTCACCTCGGCGGCGAACTCCTTGATTGCCCTGATCACTGCCTGTTGCTGCTCGTGACCGAACACCACCGAGCCCAGCATGATGTCCTCCGGCAGCTGTTTCGCTTCCGACTCGACCATCAGTACGGCGGTTTCGGTGCCGGCCACGACCAGGTCGAGTTCCGACACTTCCATCTGCTTGGTGGTCGGATTCAGGACGTAGTTGCCGTCGATCCAGCCGACGCGTGCGGCGCCGATGGGACCGGCAAACGGCAGGCCGGAAATCGTTACCGCAGCGGAAGCGCCGATCATGGCCGGGATGTCCGGATTGACCTGCGGATCGTAGGAAATCACGGTCAGAATGACCTGGACCTCGTGCGTGAAACCCTTCGGGAACAGCGGGCGCAGCGGGCGGTCGATCAGGCGGCTGATCAGCGTTTCCGCTTCGCTGGGACGGCCCTCGCGGCGGAAGAAGTTGCCGGGAATCTGGCCGGCGGCGTAACCCTTCTCCTGGTAGTCGACCGTGAGCGGAAAGAAGTCGCGACCCTCGACGGCGGTCTTGTCGCCGACCACGGTGGCAAGGACCTGGGTATCTCCCATGCTGACAATGACCGCGCTGCACTGGCGGGCGATTTCACCGGTTTGCAGGGTGACCGTCTGGTCGCCGTACTGGAAGGACTTTTTGATTACACTCACGAGTTGGTTCCTTATGCTTGAACGGTCTTCGGTCGGGAGACAACGCGCAACGGCGTTGCCGGCTAGCGGCGCAGTCCCAGGTTCTCGATCAGATCCTGGTAGCGCTTGCTGTCCTTGCGCTTGAGGTAGTCAAGCAGCTTGCGGCGCTTGTTGACCATGCGCAGCAGACCCTGACGGGAATGATGGTCACCCTTGTGCTTGGTGAAGTGATCGGTCAGATCGGTGATGTTCGCGGTCAGCAGGGCGACCTGCACTTCCGGCGACCCGGTATCGGCCGCACCGCGCTGATGCGCCTTGACGATCTGTTCCTTTTTCTCGGCACTCAAAGCCATGGATAGAACTCCGTGAAATTACAATAATTTCTGCAAAATTGAGCAAGCTGCGTATTCTAACTGCCCACAGGGTCCGCCACAAGCCATCCCGAGGTGGTAGAACGGCGCGGATCGCACCGCCGGACGGGGCCGGGACGGCCGCTCAACCGGCCATCAGGCGGCGCGGCGCGACGCGGCCGTCATCGAGGATCTCGCCCATGCCCATGAACTGCCGTTCCCCCTCGTAGAGCCGCACCCAGCCCCTGGGTGGGGCCTGGGGCACCTGGACCGGTTGCCCCTGGCGCAGGTAGAAGGCGGCGTCGCCGCTCAGGCGCACGCCCGGCCACTGGGCCAGGCCGCTTTCCACCGGCAGCAGGATGCGGTCCAGTGCGGCATAGCCCTCGGCAGCGAGCGCCTGCAGAGCCGCCAGCTCATACATGTCCGCGGCATCGAACGGTCCGACGCCGATCCGGCGCAGGGCCGTGACATGCGCGCCGCAGCCGAGTGCCGCACCGATATCCTCGACCAGCGTCCGCACGTAGGTGCCCTTGGAACAGTGCACGCTGATCTCGGCGGTAGCGTCGCGCCAGGACAACAGTTCGATGGCATGGATGGTAACGGTACGTGGCTCGCGCTCAACCTCGACCCCCTGGCGGGCCAGCTTGTAGAGTCGCTCGCCCTTGTGCTTGAGCGCCGAATACATGGGCGGCACCTGTTGGATATCACCCCGGAAACTGTCCAACGCAGAGCGGATGGCCGCCGCGCTGACACTATCGGTTGGCAGGCGCTCGACGACTTCGCCCTCGGCATCGCCGGTGGTGGTCCGCTCCCCGAAGCGGCAGAACACGTGATAGCGCTTGTCGGCATCCAGCAGAAATCCCGAAATCTTGGTTGCCTCGCCGAAACAGATCGGCAGCAGGCCGGTCGCCAGCGGGTCGAGGCTGCCGGTGTGTCCCGCCTTGCTGGCCTGGTAGAGCTGCTTGACCTGCTGCAGGGCGGCGTTGGACGTCAGTCCGGCCGGCTTGTCCAGCAACAGGATCCCGTTGACCTTGCGCAGGTTGCTGCGCTTGCGATGTCTGCCCATAGTTCCTCGCCGGGGCCCGGGCCCCCGCCCATTCTTAGCCTGCGCCGCCCGCAAACCGGCAGGCACCGTTAATCGTCCCCGCCCTGGTTACCCTTGTCGCTGGCGATGGCGCGGTTGATCAGTGCGCCGATCCGCGCCCCCTCCTCCAGCGAGCGGTCGAGGAAGAAATGCAGCTCGGGGATCACCCGCAGGTGCAGACTCTTGCCGAGCCGGTGGCGCAGGTATCCGGCCGCGTGGCGCAGCACGTCCAGCGAAGCCTTGACCTGTGCCTCGCTGCCCAGCACCGAGACATGGACCTTGGCATGCCCCAGGTCGCGCGAGACGTCCACGGCCGCGATACTGATCATGCCCAGCCGCGGGTCCTTCAACTCGCTCTGGATCAGGCCCGCCAGCTCGCGCTGGATCTGCTCGCCGACACGATAGGTTCTGGGAAAGTCTCTCGGCATGATGGTGAACCGGAGCAGCCCCGATGTTGCGTGGCAACCATCGTGACCGCCCCCTCCGCTAGGGATCCGTCCCCTGTCAGTTACAGCGTGCGGGCAACCTCGACACGTTCGAACACCTCGATCTGGTCGCCGGCCTTGACGCTGTAGTTCTTCACGCCGATGCCACATTCGGTACCGGCCTTGACCTCGCTGACGTCGTCCTTGAAACGGCGCAGCGATTCCAGCTCGCCCTCGAAGATCACCACGTTGTCGCGCAGCACGCGAATCGGCGCATTGCGCCGCACCACGCCATCGAGCACGATGCTGCCGGCGATGTCGCCCAGCTTGCGCGACTTGAACACCTCCTTGACCTCGGCCAGGCCGATGATGTCCTCGCGCACCTCCGGCGTCAGCATGCCGCTGGCAATCGCCTTGACGTCGTCGATTGCGTTGTAGATGACGCTGTAGTACTTCAGGTTGACCTTGTTTTCCTCGATCAGGCGCTTCGCCGAGGCATCCGCACGCACATTGAAGCCGATGATCATCGCGTTCGAGGCCAGCGCCAGGTTGACGTCGGTTTCGTTGATGCCCCCGACGCCGGCAGACACCACCTTGACCTTGACGTCTTCCGCCTCGGAAGTGATCGAGGTCAGCGCCTCGCTGAGCGCTTCCGCACTGCCCTGCACGTCGGCCTTGAGCACGATGTTCACGGTCGGGCGCTCGCCCTCGGCCACCGCCGAGAACACATCTTCCATGCGCGTCTGCTGCTGCTTGGCCAGGCGCTGGTCGCGCGAGCGGTTCTGGCGCTGCTGGGCCAGCTCGCGCGCCTTGCGCTCGTCGGCCACCACCATCACCTCGTCACCGGCGCCCGGCACGGCCGACAGACCCAGCACCAGCGCCGGGATGGACGGCCCGGCCTCGTCGATCTGGCGTCCGCTTTCGTCGAACATGGCGCGCACGCGGCCGTACTCGGTACCGGTCAGGATGAGGTCGCCCTTGCGCAGCACGCCGTTCTGGACCAGCACGGTCGCCACGGCACCACGGCCTTTGTCGAGACTGGACTCGACCACGATGCCCGTGGCCGGGCAGTCGCGCACAGCGGTGAGTTCCAGCACCTCGGCCTGCAGCAATACCGCATCGAGCAGGTCGTCGATGCCTGCGCCGGTCTTCGCCGATACCGGGATAAACATGGTGTCGCCGCCCCAGTCCTCCGGCACCACTTCCAGCGCGGCCATCTCGCTCTTGACGCGCTCGGGGTCGGCCCCCGGCTTGTCGATCTTGTTGACCGCGATGACCATGGGTACGCCGGCGGCCTTGGCATGCTGGACCGCCTCCTTGGTCTGCGGCTTGACCCCGTCGTCCGCCGCCACCACGAGGATGACCACGTCGGTCACGCTGGCGCCACGGGCACGCATCGCGGTAAACGCGGCATGGCCCGGGGTATCCAGGAAACTGATCATGCCCTTGTCGGTCTCGACGTGATAGGCGCCGATGTGCTGGGTGATGCCACCGGCCTCGCCTTCCGCGACGCGGGTACGACGGATGTAGTCGAGCAACGAGGTCTTGCCGTGATCGACGTGGCCCATGATGGTAACCACCGGCGGACGCGGCAGGCGCTCACCGCTGACTTCCTCGAGTTGCTGCTTGAGTTCCTGCTCCAGCGCGTCTTCCGATACGGGTTTGGCGATGTGGCCCATTTCCTCGACCACCAGCGTGGCCGTATCCTGGTCCAGCACCTGATTGATGGTCGCCATCACGCCCATTCTCATCAGGGTCTTGATGACCTCGGCGGACTTCACCGACATCTTGCGCGCCAGCTCCGATACCACGATGCTTTCCGGTATGCCGACCGCGTGCACGACCGCTGCCGTCGGCATCTCGAAACCGTGCTCACCGGTGGATTCGATGGTCACGCGCCGCGTTGGCTTGGCCTTCTTGCGGCGCCCGCCCTTGCCGGCCGTGACGTGCAGTTCCTTGCGCCCGTACTTGGTGCCGCGCTCCTCGGCGTCATCACGCATATAGCGACCGCGGCGCTCACCGCCCTCGCCGCCTTTCTTGTGGCGGCCGCCCTCCACGCTCTCGCCACCGCGCGTACGCGCCGTCTCCGTTGCCGCCTGCGACTGCTTGCGGGCCTCTTCAGCGGCCTGCTGCCGCGCCTCGCGTTCCGCCTGCAGCCGCCGTTCCTCGGCGGCCTTCTCCTCCTCCAGCTTGCGCCGCGCTTCCTCGCGCTGCTTGCGCTCGGCCTCGTCGCGCGCCTGGATTTCCGCCTGCTGCCGCGCCTGTTCCTCGGCCTCGCGATCGAGCCGCTCCTTCTCCTCTGCGACCAGGTCGGCGCGCTTGACGTAGGTGCGTTTCTTGCGCACCTCGACCGTGACGGTGCGCGCCTCGGGACGACTGGTGCGCAGCGTGCCGCGGCCGGCAGGGCCGCGCCCGGCCGGCACCGTCGCGCGCAGTTCGCTCTGCGTCTTGCGCTTGAGCGATATCTTGCTGGGACCGGCTGTCGACAAGGCCCCCCGCTTGCCGTGGCTCTTGCGCAGGAAATCCAGCAGCTGCGACTTCTCGGTATCCGAGATGGTTGCATTCTCGTCGTTGATATCGAGACCGGCCTCGCTCAGTTGCGACAGCAGCCGGTCAGTGGGAACACCGACCACTTCGGCGAATTGTTTTACCGTGACATTCGTCATGCCTGTCTAGCTCCTCGCTGCGTCATTCAGTCGCCTCGGCGGCGAACCAGGGGGCGCGCGCTGCCATGATCAGGGCGCCGGCCCGCTCCTCATCCATGCCATCGATGTCCATCAGTTCATCGATCGCCTTCTCGGCCAGATCCTCCATGGTCACCACACCGCGCCCGGCCAGCTCGAAGGCCAGCGCCGTATCCATGCCTTCCATGTTGAGGAGATCTTCGGCGGGCTGTGCATCGCTCAGCTTTTCTTCCTTCATGATCGCCTGGGTCAGCAATACGTCGCGGGCGCGGCCGCGCAGCTCGTTGACCATGTCCTCGTCGAATTCCTCGATGCCGAGCAGCTCGCTGTTGGGCACGTACACGATTTCCTCGATGGTGGAGAAGCCTTCCTGCACCAGGATGTCGGCGATCTCCTTGTCGACGTCGAGCTGTTCGACGAACATCTGCCGCAGGCGCTGCGCCTCGGCCTCGCTTTTCTCTTCCGCCTGTGCCTCGTCCATGACATTCAGCACCCAGCCGGTCAGCTGGCTCGCCAGGCGCACGTTCTGACCCGCCCGGCCGATGGCCTGCGACAGCTGGTCCTCGCTCACGGCGATATCCATGGTGTGGGTTTCCTCGTCGACCACGATCGACGCCACCTCGGCGGGCGACATGGCGTTGATCACGAACTGGGCCGGATTGTCGTCCCACAGGATGATGTCCACGCGCTCGCCGGACAATTCCGTGGACACGGTCTGCACGCGTGAGCCGCGCATGCCGACGCACGCACCGACCGGGTCGATGCGCGGATCGTTGCTCTTGACCGCGATCTTGGCGCGTAACCCCGGGTCACGGGCCGCGCCCAGGATATCGATCAGACCCTGCCCTACCTCGGGGACCTCCAGCTTGAACAGCTCGAGCAGGAACTGCGGCGCGACTCGGCTCACGAACAGCTGCGGTCCGCGTTGCTCGGCGCTGACCTCGCGCAGGTAGCCGCGCAGGCGGTCGCCGGGACGCACGGCCTCGCGCGGTATCATCTCTTCGCGCAGGATGATCGCCTCGGCATTGCTGCCCAGGTCCAGGTAGACGTTGCCGCGCTCGACGCGCTTGACGATGCCGGTCACCAGCTCGCCGACGCGGTGCTTGTAGGCATCGACCACCATGGCGCGTTCCGCCTCGCGCACTTTCTGCACGATGACCTGCTTGGCGGTCTGGGCGCCGATACGGCCGAACTCGACATTCTCCATCGGCTCCTCGATCCAGGAGCCGTGCTCCAGCGCCGGATCGATCTCCTTGGCGGCAGCCAGCGTGAACTGGCGCCCCGGCGCGTCGAACGCCAGCACATCCTCGTCGGCATCCGCGGCCTCGGCCAGCGTCTCGTCGATCACCTGCCAGCGGCGGAAGGTCTTGTATTCTCCGGTCTTGCGGTCGATTTCCACGCGCGCGTCGATATCCCCGGCGGCACGCTTGCGCGTCGCCGTCGCCAGTGCGCTCTCGATGGCCTCGAAGATCACCTCCTTGTCGATACCCTTTTCATTGGATACCGTCTCCACGACCATCAGGATCTCTTTACTGTCCATTAACAACCTCCGCTAGCGCGTCAGAATTCAGGGACCAGACGCGCCTGTTCGATCTGCTCATAAGCCAGGCGGACCTGCTCGCCATCCTGTTCAATCAACACCGTGTCATCCTCGAGGCCGAGCAGGCGGCCCTTGAACTTGCGCTGCCCGGCAACCGGAAACCGCATGCGTACGCGCACCTCGTGCCCGGCAAACCGCGTAAAGTCCTGCGGCCGGAACAGCAGGCGGTCCAGTCCCGGGGAGGACACCTCCAGCGTGTAGTGACCGGGTATCGGGTCCTCCACGTCGAGCACACCGCTCACCTGGTAGCTGACGCGCTGGCAGTCATCCGCGGTGATGCCGTCGTCGCTGTCGATGTACACCCGCAGCAGGCCGCCGCTCTTGCCGCCGCCACCGTGGTATTCCACGCCCACCAGTTCATAGCCCATCGAGCGGATGGCCGGCTCCAGCAGCGCGCCGATCTGTAGCGGGTCCTGCTTCATGCGTTCCTGCGCAAACAAAAAATGGGCCAAAGGCCCACTCCATGAACTCCAAAATTGTTCTGCCGGGATTATAGCAAAGATCCCGGACCCCAGCCCAAACCCGTCTCATGGAATCCTTTCCGGGCTGCGTCGACCCTACCGGGCCAAATAAAAATTGGTAGCGGGGGTAGGATTTGAACCTACGACCTTCGGGTTATGAGCCCGACGAGCTGCCAGACTGCTCCACCCCGCAGCAACGGCGATGAACTATAGCGACTGACCTGGGTGTTTTCAAGGGCCGGTATAAAAAATTCAATAGAAATCAGTATAAATCCGGGCGCGGCCCGCCGGACCGGGGCCCGGAAGACCGCTCCCGGCCGGATTGCCGCCTAGCGCCGGGGCACGTAGGCGAGATTCTTGTGCCAGAACTCGACGACGTAGTTGATGCGGGGGTGGATCTTCTCCCGATACTGGTTGAGATCACACAGGTGCACCCAGCGACACTCGATGATGCCCTCCTCCACCTGCGGCTTGACGTCATCGTTGTGGCCGTTGTAGTGCATCATGTACCAGTGGGTTTTCTTCAGATAGCGCTGCGAACCGTGGCTGGTGGTGTGCCAGGTCGGGACCAGCTTGCCGGTGATGACCAGTTTATCCTCCTTCAGACCGGTCTCCTCGTGCACCTCGCGCAGCGCCGCCTTCTCGTAGCCGTCCGCCTCGACCCGCCCCTTGGGCAGGTCCCACTTGCCGCGCTTGAAGATCATCAGGATGCAGTTGTCGTCGCTGCATACCAGTCCGCCGGCCGACTCGATCGGGGGCAGGCGCATCGTGGCCAGCAGGTTGTGCTTGTCAGCGGGATCGTTTGGCATCATGGCTTCCAGGTTCGGGTGGCCCGGCACGGCCGGGAAAGGTGGGCGGACACGCTATAGGTGCAGCAGGGGCCGGATACATTGTTCGTTAAAAAATGCATCCGGCCCCTGTTGCCGCTTATTCCTCACGCCAGCGCGCGGGTGCAGAGTGCGAGCAGTCCGCCGGGAAACAGCCCGAGGGCGAGCACGACCAGGCTGTTCAGGCTGAGGGCTATGCGCAGGTCGGCATTGGGCGCCAGCGGCGCGTCGCTCGCGGGGGTGTCGAAATACATCAGCTTGATGATACGGATGTAATAGAAGGCACCGATGATGGAGAAGAACACCGCCACCAGCGCCAGCCACAGCATGTCGATGTGGATCACCGAACGCAGCACGGCAAGTTTGGCGTAGAAGCCGACGGTGGGCGGTACGCCGGCCATGGAGAACATGAGGATGAGCATCATCAGCGCGAACCAGGGGCTGCGGTCGTTCAGCCCGCGGAAGTCGTCCAGGCGGTCGGCCTCGTATCCGGCCCGGCTCAGGAGGATGACGGCACCGAAACCGCCGATCGCCGTCAGCGCATAGGTGATAGCGTAGAACATCGCGGCGGAATAGCCCTCGGTGGTGCCGGCAAGGATGCCCAGCAGCAGGAAGCCGACGTGCGAGATCGTCGAGTAGGCCAGCATGCGTTTCAGGTTGGTCTGCGCGATGGCGACCACGTTGCCGATCGCCAGCGACAGTACGGACAGGATGGCCAGCATGCCCTGCCAGTCTGCGGTCAGCCCGCCGAGGGCTTCTGACAGCAGGCGCATGGCCATGGCAAAGGCCGCGATCTTGGGCGCACTGCCGATGAACAGGGTGACCGCCGTCGGCGCACCGTGGTAGACGTCGGGCACCCACATATGGAATGGCACGGCGCCAAACTTGAAGGCCAGCCCGACGACGATGAAGACCAGGCCGAACACCAGGATCACGCCCCGCTCCTGGCCGTCTCCGATCGCCAGGGCGATGCGACTGATATCAAGACTGCCGGTGGCGCCGTAGATCATCGACATGCCGTAGAGCAGCATGCCGGAGGCAAGCGCGCCGAGTACGAAATATTTCATGGCCGCCTCGGAGGCCGCGGCCGATTCACGGTCGAAGGCGACCATCGCATAAAGCGACAGCGACAGCAGTTCCAGGCCGAGGTAAACCGTCAGCAGGCTGTGAGCCGAGACCATCACCTGCATGCCCAGTACCGCGAACAGGCCCAGCACGTAAAATTCGCCGCGCAGCGGGCCCGCACCGGTCAGGTAGCTGCGGGCGTAGGCGAAGGCCCCGATGACAACCAGGAAGATGCTGGTCTTGAGCAGCGCCGCCAGCGGGTCCAGCACGAACATGCCGCCCAGCACCGGGGTGCGCACGGTGTCCAGCAGGCCGGCACAGAGCAGCGCCGCCACCACGAGTGTCAGCTGTGCCAGCACGTAGCTCAGTTGCGGGCGGCGCTGACCGAGAAACGCCTCCAGCACCAGGATGAGACTGGCCATGGTCAGCACGAAGACCTCGGGGCGAACAGCGCGAAATCGGTCAGCGGAATACGCATGGGGTCACCTCAGGGCGTCACGGTCTGCAGCAGCGCCACCCCGGTCTCCGCCGGGGGCAGCTTGCTCACGCTCAGATGCAGCAGCAGGTTGTCGACACTGGCGTGCATCACCTCCACCAGCGGCGCGGGCCACAGGCCGAACAGCAGCACGACCAGCGCCAGGCTGGCGAGGATGGCGAACTCGCGGCCGTTGACGTCCTGGAGCCGGCGCACGTCGTCGTTGGCGACATCGCCGAACACCACGCGTTTGACCATCCACAACGTGTAGGCGGCGCCCAGGATCAGCGTGGTCGCCGCCAGCACCGCGAACCAGAAATTTGCCTTGAAGCTGGCGAGTATCACCATGAACTCGCCGACGAAGCCGGAGGTGCCGGGCAGGCCCGAGTTGGCCATGGCAAACAGCACCATGAAGGCGGCGAATACCGGCATGGTGTTGACCACACCGCCATAGGCGCCGATCTCGCGGCTGTGCACGCGGTCATAGAGCACACCGACGCACAGGAACAGCGCACCGGAGATGAAGCCGTGCGAGATCATCTGCACCATGCCGCCCTCCATACCGAGCGCGGCGCCCTCGATGGACCCGCGGTTGTCGAGCAGCGTGAACACCAGGAAGATGCCGAGTGTGACGAAGCCCATGTGCGCGATGGACGAGTACGCGATCAGCTTCTTCATGTCGCTCTGGACCAGTGCGACGAAACCGATGTAAACCACGGCAACCAGCGACATCAGGATGATCAGCCAGTCGAGCGCATGGCTGGCATCCGGCGTGATCGGCAGGCTGAAGCGCAGGAAGCCGTAGCCGCCGATCTTGAGCATGATGGCGGCCAGGATGACCGAACCGCCGGTCGGGGCCTCGACGTGCGCATCCGGCAGCCAGGTATGCACCGGCCACATCGGGACCTTCACGGCGAAGGCCAGCAGGAAGGCGAGGAAGATCAAGATCTGTTCGTTCAGGGAGAGCGGCAGCAGGTGGAAATCCAGGATCCCGAAGCTGCCGGACTTGAGGTACATGTAGATCAGCGCGACCAGCATGAACACCGAACCGAGGAAGGTGTAGAGGAAGAACTTGATGGTCGCGTACACGCGCCGCGGCCCGCCCCAGACCCCGATGATCAGGAACATCGGAATCAGCATCGCCTCCCAGAACACGTAGAACAGCACCGCGTCGAGCGCCGCGAATACGCCGTTCATCAGTCCCTCCATGACGAGGAAGGCGGCCATATACTGCGCGGTCTTGTCACGGATCACCTGCCACCCGGCCAGCACCACCAGCACCGTGGTGAAGGTGGTCAGGATGATCAGCGGCATGGAGAAGCCGTCCACACCGAGGTGATAATTGGCATTGAAGGCTGCGATCCAGGGCACGCGTTCCTGGAACTGCATCGATGCCGTGCTGTTATCGAAGCCTAGGTAGAGCGGGATGCTCAGGATGAAGGTCAGCATGGACACGACCAGCGCCACCTCGCGATAGGCGCGATTGCCGAGCGCATCCATGATCAGCAGGGCGGCGCCGCCGGCGATCGGCAGCCAGATCAGCAGGCTGAGTATCGGGTAGTCGATCATGCCGCGCCTCCCGTGCTGCGGAACACGAACCAGAACAGCATCAGCAGGAGGCCGATGATCATGCTGAACGCATAGGTGTACAGATGCCCGGTCTGGATGCGGCGCACGATACCGGCAGTCCAGCCCACCAGGCGTGCGCTGCCGTTGACGAGCAGGCCGTCGATCAGCACCACGTCGCCGATACGCCAGAGCAGCTGCCCGACGCCACGCGCGCCGCCGGCGAACACCACTTCGTTCATGTCATCCATATAATACTTGTTGACCAGCACTTGATAGAGTCCGTTGAAGCGCTGGCGGATGTTGTCGGCGAGCTGCGGATTCTTCATGTAGACGTACCAGGCCGTGGCCACGCCGGCGATCGCCAGGTAGATGGCCGGCCCGCCGAAGGCGTGCAGCACGAACGCGACCGGGCCGTGGTAATGCGCCCCGATCTCTTCCAGCACAGCGTGGTGTGCGTCGACGTGGATGACGCCCTCGAACCAGCTGCCGAACACGACCGGGTCGATCAGGTAGCCGGCCAGTACCGAGGGAATCGCGAGCATGACCAGCGGCCCGGTCACGACCAGCGGGGTTTCGTGCAGGTGCTCGCGGGTGTGCTGGTCCATGCGCGGCTCGCCGTGGAACACCAGGAAATACATACGGAAGCTGTACAGCGCGGTGATGAACACCCCGGCCAGCACGGCCGCGTACACCAGCCCCGCGCCGGGCAGGTGCGAGTGATGCACCGCCTCGATTATGGTGTCCTTGGAATAGAAGCCGGAGAAGAATGGCGTGCCGATCAGGGCGAGCGAACCGACCAGCGAGGTGATCCAGGTGACCGGCATGTAGCGGCGCAGCCCGCCCATGTTGCGGATATCCTGGTCGTGATGCATGGCGATGATCACCGAGCCGGCGCCGAGGAACAGCAGGGCCTTGAAAAAGGCATGTGTCATGAGGTGGAAGATGCCGGCGGCATAGGCCGACGCCCCCAGTGCCACGGTCATGTAACCCAGCTGCGACAGCGTGGAATAGGCGACCACGCGCTTGATGTCGTTCTGCACGATACCCAGGAATCCCATGAACAGGGCGGTGATGGCGCCGATCACCATAACGACCACGAGCGCCGTCTCGGACAGTTCGAACAGCGGCGACATGCGCGCCACCATGAAGATGCCGGCGGTCACCATGGTGGCCGCGTGGATCAGTGCCGATATGGGGGTCGGGCCCTCCATGGAATCCGGCAGCCAAACGTGCAGCGGCACCTGCGCGGACTTGCCCATGGCACCGATGAACAGCAGGATGCAGATCACGGTCAGCAGCGACCAGTCCGTGCCCGGCAGAATCTGGATTTGGCTGCCCTGCTCGGCCGGCGCCGCGGCGAACACGGTGGCGTAGTCCAGGCTGTTGAAGGTCATGTAGATCGCGGCAATCCCGAGCAGGAAACCGAAGTCACCGACCCGGTTCACCAGGAAGGCCTTCAGGTTGGCGTAGATGGCGCTCGGCCTGGTATACCAGAAACCGATCAGGAGGTAGGACACCAGGCCGACCGCCTCCCAGCCGAAAAACAGCTGCAGGAAGTTGTTCGACATCACCAGCATCAGCATGGAAAAGGTAAACAGCGCGATGTAGCTGAAAAAGCGCTGGTATCCCGGATCTTCGTGCATGTAACCGATGGTGTAGATGTGCACCATCAATGACACGAAGGTGACCACCGCCATCATCAGGGCCGTGAGTTTGTCGATCAGGAAACCGACCTCGAAGCGTATGCCCTCGGTCACCAGCCAGGTGTAGACCGTCCCGTTCCAGGGTTCGGCCCCGCCGAACGCGAACTGCCAGAGCACCACCAGCGAGAGCACGCAGGAAGTCGCCACACCGAGAATGGTCACGGTATGTGCCCCGGCGCGCCCGATGTAGCGTCCGAGCAGACCCGCGAGGATGGCGCCGATCAGCGGTGCCAGCGGGATGGCGAGGTAGATCATTTTGCTGATGCCGTTCATGCCATTACCCCTGCAGCGTATCCAGATCCTGGACGTTGATGGTGCGGCGGTTGCGGAACAGCACGACCAGGATCGCCAGGCCGATGGCGGCCTCGGCGGCGGCCACTGTCAGGATGAAGAACACGAATACCTGCCCCGCCGTGTCGCCCAGGAAGTACGAGAAGGCGACGAAATTCAGGTTCACCGACAGCAGCATGAGCTCGATCGCCATCAGCAGGATGATGACGTTCTTGCGATTGAGAAAGATGCCCGCGATGCTCAGCGCGAACAGCACCGCCGCCAGGATCAGGTAATCGGATAAGGCAATCATCGTCAGGTCATCAAATATTCAAGTTTCGATTTAATACGCCACAGAGGCCACAGTGCTCACAGGGGAAAATGGTTCCTTACGGTTCCCGGCCAATCCGCGTGCCGCGGATTGACGAAACCTCCTGATCTACCTGCGTTGATATTCTCTGTGTCCGCTCTGCCCTCTGAGGCAAAAAATTTCCAATGCTACTGCTTCTCCTCGGCCTGCATGGTGACCAGCCGCACGCGGTCGGCGCGTTTCACCACCACCTGCCGTGACGGATCCTGGTACCTGGTCTCCGGGCGCTTGCGCATGGTCAGCGCGATGGCGGCGATGATCGCGACCAGCAGGATCACCGCGGCGATCTCGAATGGGTAGACGTAATCGGTGTACAGCACCCCGCCCAGTTCGCGCACGTTGCTGTAACCGGCCGGGTGGCGGGCGGGAATGGCGACCGCCGCGGCACCGAAGTGCCTGGCACCGACCACCAGCGCCATCTCGGCGAAGATCAGCAGCGCGACCGTTGCACCGAGCGGCAGATAGCGCACGAAGCCCTCGCGCAGCGGCGAGGTGTTGATGTCGAGCATCATCACCACGAACAGGAACAGCACCATCACCGCGCCGACGTACACCAGCACCAGGGTGATGGCGAGAAACTCCGCCTCCAGCAGCAGCCACAGGCCGGCACAGGTGAAGAACGCCAGCACCAGATGCATGGCCGCATGCACCGGGTTGCGCACGGTGATCACGCGCGCGGCGGCGAATACCAGGATGGCGGCGAAGAGGTAGAAGATGATGCGTTCGATGTCCATCAGCGATACCTTGCGTCCTGCGCGCGGTCGGCGGCGATCTGGGCCTCGTACTTGTCGCCGATGGCCAGCAGCATCTCCTTGGTCATGATGTTCTCGCCGCGGTTCTCGAAGCTGTACTCGAATTCGCGCGTCTCGACGATGGAGTCGACGGGACAGGATTCCTCGCAGAAGCCGCAGTAGATGCACTTGAACAGGTCGATATCGTAGCGCGTGGTGCGGCGTGTGCCGTCGGCGCGCTCCTCCGCCTCGATGGTGATCGCCAGCGCCGGGCATACCGCCTCGCACAGCTTGCAGGCGATGCAGCGTTCCTCGCCATTGGGGTAGCGGCGCAGCGCGTGCAGGCCGCGGAAGCGGTTCGACTGCGGGGTCTTTTCGTCCGGATACTGCACCGTGATCTTGCGCGTGAACAGGCGGCGCCCGGTCACACGCATGCCGCGCAGCAGCTCGCCGAGGGTGAGGCTCTTGAGGAAGGTGGTGAATGCATCCATATCCGCGCGTCTCTCAGTCGAACCACGGGGCGATGTGCAGCACCACCGCGGCGCCCTCCACCACCAGCCAGACGATGGTGATCGGGATGAACACCTTCCAGCCCAGACGCATGATCTGGTCATAACGGTAGCGCGGGAAGGTGGCACGGAACCACAGGAACAGCAGCAGCATGAACGAGGTCTTTGCCAGCAGCCAGTGCGGGCCGTTGCCCAGCAGCAGGCCGGCGGCCCCTTGCGTCAGCACGCTGTCCGGCACCAGCCCCTGCAGCGGTGACAGCCAGCCGCCCAGGAACATGAGCGAGGCCAGCGCCGCGATCAGGATCATGTTGGCATACTCGGCGAGGAAGAACACCGCGAAGGCCATGCCCGAATACTCCACGTGGAAACCGGCGACGATCTCCGATTCGCCCTCGGCCACGTCGAACGGTGCGCGGTTGGTCTCGGCGACACCGGAAATGAAATACACCAGGAACAGCGGCAGCAGCGGCAGCCAGAACCAGTGCAGCACGCTGCCCTGCTGGGCATTGACGATCTCTACCAGGTTGAGACTCCCGCCCGCGATCAGCACGCCGACCAGAGCAAAGCCCATGGCGATCTCGTAGGAAACGATCTGCGCCGCCGAGCGCATGGCGCCGAGGAAGGCATATTTCGAGTTCGAGGCCCAGCCGGCGATGATCACGCCGTACACACCCACGGAGGTCAGCGCCAGGATGTAAAGCAGGCTGGCGTCGATGTTGGCCAGCACCAGCGTGTCGGTGAACGGCAGCACCGCCCAGGCTGCCAGCGCCGGTGCGATGGACAGCATGGGCGCGACCACGAACAGGAAGCGGCTGGCGTTGGTCGGGATCACGATTTCCTTGAACAGCAGCTTCAGTGCATCGGCGATCGGCTGCAGCCAGCCGCGCGGGCCCACGCGGTTGGGGCCGATGCGCACCTGCATGTAGCCGATGATCTTGCGCTCGGCGAAGGTCAGGTAGGCCACGCCCAGCAGCAGCGGCACCAGGATCAGCACGATCTTGACCAAGGCGTAGAGGACCGCGTTGCCCTTGATGAAATCCCAGAAGTGCACGCCGAGCATGACAGCGCCGGCACCTGCAACGGCCAGCACCAGCAGCGTGGCGATCCAGTGCCCCGTGTAAGACTTGCGCAGTGCGGTCTCGGTCATGGCTTCACACCCGCTCTATGGTAACCGGGCCGAAGGCGGCACCCAGCGCCGCGGCGGCGACGGTGCCGGCCTGGATCCAGGCGCAGCCGTCGGCCACGCGCGCGTCGACGCATACGTCCATGACCTTGCTGCCGGTACCCTGGGTGACGGTCACGGTGTCACCATCGCGCACGCCGTGGCGTTCCGCCGCGCGCGCGTTGAGATGTACCAGCGCGGCGGCGCCGGCGTCCGGCGTCATCTGCAGCGACGCGGCGCGCCGCACCAGCGGGTCGGCCGAATTAATCGCCACGTCACCGATGCGCTCCAGCCCGGCACCGGCCGCGCCCGCCTGGCCGGCAGCCACCGGACCGGCGGGCTGGGTGTTGTCCAGGTTGAGGGTGCCGGTCTGCCCGAGCAGCGTATCGCGCACGGCCTCGCTGCTGTTTTGTCCGAAGCCGTCCAGCCCGAACTGGTTACCCAGCACGCGCAGCACCTTCCAGCCGGGGCGGCTCTCGCCCAAGGGGCTGGCCACGCCGCGAAAGCTCTGCCAGCGGCCCTCGGCATTGACGAAGGTACCCGAGGTCTCGGTGAACGGCCCGATCGGCAGCAGCACATCGGCGACCTCGCGCAGGGCCGGGCTGGCCCAGGGGCTGACGGAGACCACGAAGCCGGCGGCGCGCATGGCCGCCATGGCCTGGGCGGGGTCGTGGCAATCGTGCGCCGGCTCGACGTTGAACAGCAGGTAGGCCTGGCGCGGTGCGGCCAGCATCGCCTGCGCATCCAGGCCCGGGACAGCCACGCGTGCCCCGTTCGGGCCACGGTGCGGCAGCACGCCGGCCAGCCACGCGCCGGTGCTGTTGGCCGCTTCCGGCAGGATGCCGAGCACGGCACCGCTGTGCGCGGCGATCACCCCGGCCAGCGCCTTGAGCAGCGAGTACTGCGGATGGGCGCTGGCAACGGCGCCCAGCAGCACGGTGGCATGCGACGCCTCCTGCAGGGCGGTGGCCATGGCGCGCTGGGTCGCGTCCGGACTGGCGGCGGCAATGGCGTCGCGCACGGCGCCGGCGGCATCCTTGCCGGAATCCGGGTAGCAGGCCGCGATGCCGGCCAGCGTGGCGGCCAGTTGCGAGGGCGCGGTGATGGCCTTGGCATGCACCGGGAAGAAGACTTCGTAATCGACGGGATTGACGAACATCACCCGCGCGCCCGCGAGTGCCGCCTTGCGCAGGCGGTGGCCGGCCAGCGGCAGATCCTTGCGGATGTTGGCACCGATCACCAGCGCGGCCGTGACGCTTTCCAGCCCGGTCAGCGACTGGCCCAGCGTCGGGCACAGCGGCGCCTGCGCCTGGTCGGTGAAATCGACTGGCGCAGACGGTGATCGATGTTGCCGATACCGAGGCCACGCGCGAGCGCCTGCAGCAGTACCAGTTCCTCCAGCGTCGCCGTCGGCGCCGCCAACACACCCACCTGGCCGGCGCCGCCCGCGTCGAGCACCTTGCGCATGCCGTCGGCGACGGCCTGCAGGGCGCTGTCCCAGTCGGTCGCCTGCCACTCGTCGCCGTTGCGGACCATCGGTTCCGTCACCCGGTCCGCGCTGTACAGGCCCTCGTAGCTGAAGCGGTCGCGATCGGACAGCCAGACCTCGTTGATGTCCTCGTTCTCGCGCGGCACCACGCGCAGCACCCGGCCGCGCCGGGTATGCACGAACAGGTTCGAACCCACCGCATCGTGCGGCGCGATACTGGCATGTTGCTGCAGTTCCCAGGCGCGCGCCTTGAAGCGGAACGGCCGTGAGGTGAGCGCGCCGACCGGGCACACGTCGATCACGTTGCCGGACAGCTCGGATTCCAGCGAGGTCTCGATGTAGGTGCCGATCTGCATGTTCTCGCCGCGCCCGGTCGCACCCAGTTCCATCCGGCCGGCCACCTCGCGCAGCATGCGGATGCAGCGGGTGCAGTGGATGCAACGGGTCATGTCGGTGGCGATCAGCGGACCGATGTACTTGTCGGGCACCACGCGCTTGCCCTCGGCAAAGCGCGACACGTCGCGGCCGTAACCCAGCGCCAGGTCCTGCAGTTCGCACTCGCCGCCCTGGTCGCAGATCGGGCAGTCCAGCGGATGGTTGATGAGCAGGAATTCCATCACCGCCTTCTGCGCGCCGGTGGCGATGGCCGAACGGGTGTAGACCTTCATGCCCTCGGTGACGGGGGTCGCGCAGGCCGGCAGCGGCTTGGGCACCTTCTCGACCTCGACCATGCACATGCGGCAGTTGGCGGCGACCGACAGCTTCTTGTGGTAGCAGAAGCGCGGGATATCGATGCCGTTGGCATCCGCCACCTCGATGATCATCGCGCCCTTGCGGGCCTGGAACGGCCGGCCGTCGATCTCGATGTTGACCAGGTCCTGCGCCGGGGTTTCGGGTTGCGCGCTCATGCCGCCTCCCCTGCCGTGCTGGCGCCGCCCGCCAGGCAGCGCTTGTGGGTGATGTGGTACTCGAACTCACTGCGGAAGTGGCGCAGAAAACCCTGCACCGGCCAGGCGGCCGCCTCGCCGAAGGCGCAGATGGTCTTGCCGGCGATCTGGTCGGCGGCGGCCAGCAGCAGGTCGAGGTCCTCGGGGCGGCCCTGGCCCTCCTCGATACGCTTGATGATGCGGTGCATCCACCCGGTACCCTCGCGGCAGGGCGTGCACTGGCCGCAGGATTCCTTGAAATAGAAGCGCGAAATACGCATTGCGGCCTGCACCATGCAGGTGGAATCGTCCATCACGATCACCGCACCTGAACCCAGCGCGGAGCCTGCCTTGGCCAGCGAGTCGTAGTCCATGTCGCAGCCCATGATCACGTCGGCGGGCAGCACCGGCATGGAGGAACCGCCCGGGATCACGGCCTTCAGTTTATGGCCGTCGCGCACACCGCCGGCCAGCTCGAGCAGTTCGCGGAACGGGGTGCCCATCGGGACCTCGAAGTTACCGGGCTTGTTGACATGCCCGGAGACGGAGAAGATCTTCACCCCGCCGTTGTTCGGCTTGCCAAGGTTCATGAACCACTCGCCGCCGTTGCGCATGATGGCCGGCACCGAGGCCAGCGTCTCGGTGTTGTTGATGGTGGTCGGCTTGCCGTACAGGCCGAAATTGGCCGGGAACGGCGGCTTGAAACGCGGCTGGCCCTTCTTGCCTTCCAGCGATTCCAGCAGCGCGGTCTCCTCGCCGCAGATGTAGGCGCCCGCACCGAGGTGGCTGTAGCAGTCGAAGTCCACGCCGGAGCCCTGGATATCACGACCCAGGTAGCCTGCCGCGTAGGCCTCGGCGAGCGCGTGCTCGAAGCGCTCGAAGGGTTCGTGGTGGAACTCGCCGCGCATGTAGTTGTAGCCGACCGTGGCGCCCATGGCGTAGCCGGCGATGGCCATGCCCTCGACCAGCGCATGCGGATTGAAGCGCAGGATGTCACGGTCCTTGCAGGTGCCGGGCTCGGACTCGTCCGAGTTGCACACGACGTATTTCTGCACCGGCGCGTTGCGCGGCATGAAGCTCCATTTCAGGCCGGTCGGGAAGCCCGCGCCGCCACGGCCGCGCAGACCCGAGGCCTTGACCGTCTCTATGACCGTTTCCGGCGGGATCTTTTCGGTCAGGATCCGCTGCCAGGCCTGGTAACCGCCGACCTTGAGGTAGTTCTCCAGCGTCCACGGCTGGTCGAACTGCAGGGTATCGAAACAGACCTGTACGCTCATGACCTCACTCCAGTCCGTCCAGGATGGCGTCCACCCGCTCGGGCGTGAGCCGCTCGTGGTAATGACCGTTCACCGTCATCATCGGGCCGGCGGCACAGGCCGCCAGGCATTCCTCTTCCCGCTTGAGGGTGATGCGCCCGTCCGGCGTGGTTTCGCCCAGCCTGATACCGAGCTTCTTTTCGACGTGCTCGACCAGGGTTTCCGCGCCGCACAGCATGCAGGAGATGTTGGTGCACAGCGCCACCATGTTGCGCCCCACCGGTTCCAGCTCGATCATGGAATAGAAGGTGCCGACTTCGTAGACACGCACCGGCGCCATCCCGAGATAGTCCGCCACAGCGTCCATCAGCTCGCGCGTGACCCAGCCGCCGTTCTGTTCCTGCGCGGCCTGCAGCGCGCACAGCACGGCGGACTGCCGCTGGTCCGCGGGATACTTCGTCAGCCACGCGTCGATGGTCGCGCGCGTCGTCGCACTCAGCAGGTCTGACTTGCGGGCCTGGGTCGTCATCAGCGGTCGATCTCCCCGAACACGATATCCTGTGTACCGATCACGGCCACCACGTCGGCCAGCATGTGGCCGCGGGTCATCTCGTCGATGGCCGAGAGATGGGCGAAGCCCGGCGCACGGACCTTCAGACGGTAGGGCTTGTTGGCGCCGTCGGACACCAGGTACACGCCGAATTCGCCCTTGGGATGCTCGACGGCAGCGTACACCTCGCCTGCCGGCACGCAGAAACCCTCGGTGAACAGCTTGAAATGATGGATGAGGGCCTCCATGTCGGCCTTCATCACCGCGCGCGGCGGCGGCGCCAGCTTGTGATCGTCAACCATCACCGGGCCGGGATTGCGGCGCAGCCAGTCGATGCACTGCTTGATGATACGGTTGGACTGGCGCATCTCCTCGATGCGCACCAGGTACCGGTCGTAGCAGTCACCGGTCGTACCGACCGGGATGTCGAACTGCATGCGGTCATAGACCTCGTAGGGCTGTTTCTTGCGCAGATCCCACGCGATGCCGGAGCCGCGCAGCATCGGGCCGGTGAAACCGAGTTGCAGGGCGCGCTCGGGGCTGACCACGCCGATGCCGACCGTGCGCTGTTTCCAGATGCGGTTGTCGGTGAGCAGGGTCTCGTACTCGTCCACGCAGCCGGGAAAACGTTCGGTAAAGGCCGCGATGAAATCGAGCAGGGAACCCTGGCGGTCGGCGTTCTTGCGGTCCACTTCGCGCTGGCTGTGCCATTTCGAGGGCTGGTACTGCGGCATCACCTCGGGCAGGTCGCGGTAGACGCCGCCCGGGCGGTAATAAGTGGCGTGCATGCGCGCGCCCGAGACCGCCTCGTAGCAGTCCATCAGGTCCTCGCGCTCGCGGAAGGCGTACAGAAAGACCGTCATGGCCCCGATGTCCAGCCCGTGCGCACCCAGCCACAGCAGATGGTTCAGGATGCGGGTGATCTCGTCGAACATGACGCGGATGTACTGCGCGCGCAGCGGCACCTCGACACCGAGCAGTTTTTCCATCGCCAGCACGTAGCCGTGCTCGTTGCACATCATGGACACGTAGTCGAGCCGGTCCATGTAGCCTATGCTCTGGTTGAAGGGCTTGTTCTCGGCCAGCTTCTCGGTGCCGCGGTGCAGCAGACCGATATGCGGATCGGCGCGTTCGATCACCTCGCCGTCCATCTCCAGCACCAGGCGCAGCACGCCATGCGCGGCGGGATGCTGCGGGCCGAAGTTCAGGGTGTAGTTGCGGATCTCCGGCATGCGCTACTCCTCCGCCCCGGCCTGCATGAGATCGGTGGCCGCGACGCCCTCGGCCCGTATGACCTTGGGCACCAGCACGCGCGGTTCGATGCTGACCGGCTGGTAGACCACGCGCTTCTTCTCGGCGTCGTAGATGACCTCGACATTGCCGGTGAGCGGGAAATCCTTACGGAACGGATGGCCGATGAAACCGTAGTCGGTCAGCAGCCGGCGCAGATCGGGATGACCCTCGAACAGGATACCGTACAAGTCGAAGGCCTCGCGCTCGTACCAGTTGGCGCTGTTCCAGATATCGACGACGGAGGGTAGCACTGGCAAGTCGTCGTCGGGTGCGTACACCTTCAGCCGCAGGCGTCGGTTGTTGCGGATGGACAGTAGGTGATAGACCGCGGCGAAGCGGCGCGCGCCGCGCGGCCCCTCCCGCACCAGGTCGTCGGTGACGATGCCCAGGCGGCCGGATGTCGTGCCCTCCACCCCACGGCTGAAGCCGGTCGAGGAGGTTTCCTCGGTGGCCCACTCGTCGCGACCGTAATTGAGGTAGTCCACGCCGCACAGGTCGATCAGTATTTCGAAGCCGAACGCCGGGTCGTCGCGCAACGCCAGCGCCACATCGCGGAGCTGCGCGCCGGCCAGTTCCAGCGTGACCTCGCCGGCGGCATCGACCACGGCGTCAAGTTGCCCGCCGAAGCGGTCCTTGAGCTGTTCTGCAAGCCGGCGGGAGATGTCTGACACTGTCCTGATCCTTGTTCCGGCTAGCGCGCGATGGTGTTGGTGCGCTTGATCTTGTTCTGCAGCTGCAGGACACCGTACAGCAATGCCTCGGCCGTGGGCGGACAACCCGGCACGTAGATATCCACGGGCACGATGCGGTCGCAGCCGCGCACCACAGAATAGGAATAGTGGTAATAACCGCCGCCGTTGGCACAGGAACCCATGGAGATCACCCAGCGCGGCTCGGCCATCTGGTCATAGACCTTGCGCAGTGCCGGCGCCATCTTGTTGCACAGGGTACCGGCCACGATCATCACGTCGGACTGGCGCGGACTGCCGCGAAACACGATGCCGAAGCGGTCCAGGTCGTAGCGCGATGCGCCTGCCTGCATCATCTCCACGGCGCAACAGGCCAGGCCGAAGGTCATCGGCCACATCGAACCGGTGCGGGCCCAGTTGATCAACGCGTCGGCTGTCGTCGTGACGAAGCCTTCCTTCAGCAGACCTTCAATCGCCATAAGCTGTTGTCCCGATGGTGCCCGCACAAACCTCATCCCCGGCCGTGCCAGCGTCTTTGTGCTGCAGCCGGGAGGGCATTATCGAACAGCCCTCGGCGCACGCCAGAGATTCCTTCGCGCTCGTCCGGGACGCCCGCGGCGGATTGCTGCGCTGGTCGCTCCCGGCATGGCCCAGGCGGGCCTCTCGAACGCTGCGCGGTCGCCCCTGCTCCTGCCGCGCGCGATATCCGTGCAGCACTGCACAGCACGCGCGCGCAGACCGCAGGCTGTTGCACAGGGCTACTCCCATTCCAGCGCTCCCTTCTTCCATTCGTAGATGAAGCCGATCACCAGGATGGCGAGAAAGATCAGCATCGCGACGAAACCGAACACGCCGATACTGTCCAGCACCACGGCCCAGGGGAACAGGAACGCGATTTCGAGATCGAACAGGATGAAGAGGATGGCAACGAGGTAATAACGCACGTCGAAACGCATGCGTGTGTCCTCGAAGGCTTCGAAGCCGCATTCGAAGGGGGAGTTTTTCGCGCTGTCGGGTTTATGCGGCGCCAGCAGGAAACCCAGCACGATCGGCCCCACTCCTACCGCGATACCGATGGCGATAAAAATCAGGATCGGCAGGTAGTTTTCCAGCATCGCTCCCCTCGTCAGTCGACCGCACCGAAGCTCCAGCCGCCCCGGTTGCTGTTGTCGGGTCGGGTGCGGCTGAAAAAGATTGTGCAGTCTAGGCCAGCATGGCAGACCTGTCAAGTTGGGGCGGGTCTATTTTATTCTTTAAAATCATAGAATTATGGCGATTATCGGGGCATAAAAAATCAGCATGAAGGCCGCCCCCGGCGCTGCTATGGCAGCCCGCATGCCGCACCATGGCAGGAATGAAAATCGCCGCGATCGCGGCGATTACTAAGATAATTACCAATCTGGTACCGATGGCCGGACTCGAACCGGCACGGCTTGCGCCACTACCCCCTCAAGATAGCGTGTCTACCAATTCCACCACATCGGCGTGGGTAAGCTGTCGTGACTGCCGCTGCGGGATTATTGCGGCAGATCGTCCTTCGCGGCCGGATCCCCCTCCCCCTGCGGCTGCGCAGCCGGCGTCTGGGCAACCGGCGACTCGGGGACATCGGCCGCCGCTGCGGCGGGCCCGGGTACGGCCGGCGGCAAATCCTCCGCCTCGGGCTGCGCCTGCTCGAGCTTGTCCGCGATTGCGGCCTGCTCGGCGGCATCCTGCTGCTGCTGCACCTGTTCCTCGATCTGGTCGGCAATCCCGGCACTGGCGGCCTGGCCACTGTGCCGTACCAGCGGGGATGCGATCAGCAGGCAGTTGATGAAAAAGACTGCCGCCAGGATGGCGGTTGCCCTGGAAAAGAAAGAGCCCGAACCACGCGCCCCGAACACGGTCCCGGAGGCGCCGGCGCCAAATCCTGCGCCCATGTCGGCACCCTTGCCGTGCTGCAGCATGACCAGCGTGATGATACCGACCGAAACCAGTATCTGTATACCCAGGAGTATGGAAAACATGACGTTACCGTATATGTCTGTGTGTCACCGGCTCAGGCGTTGGCGGCCCTGCCGATGGCCAGGAAATCAGCGTGCTTCAGCGCGGCGCCGCCAATCAGGCCACCATCGATGTCCGGCATCGCCAGCAGTTCCGCGGCGTTGCCCGCATTCATGCTGCCGCCGTAGAGGATGCGCACCCGATCGGCCACCGCGCTGTCGAGGCCGGCCAGCTTGCCGCGTATGAAGGCATGGACCTCCTGCGCCTGCGTCGGTGTCGCCGTCTTGCCGGTGCCGATCGCCCAGACCGGTTCGTAGGCGATCACCGCGTCACCGAGTGCGGCGATGCCTTCGAGGTCGATCACGGCATCAAGCTGACGCTCGACCACCTGCTCGGTGATCCCCTGCTCGCGCTCCTCGAGGGTCTCGCCCACGCACAGGATGGGCACCAGCCCGACACGACGCGCGGCGGCGAACTTGGCGGCGGTGAAGCCATCGCTCTCGCCATACAGGCTGCGGCGCTCGGAATGACCGACGATCGCGTACTTGCAGCCGAAATCGGTGAGCATGTTCGCGGCCACCTCGCCGGTGAAGGCGCCGGCCTCACGGTCGCTGACGTCCTGCGCACCGTAGCTGATGGCGCTACCGGCCAGCAGAGCGGCAACCTGGGGGATATACACGAATGGCGGGCAGACAGCCATTTCCGCCGTGTGGACCTCCCCGATACCGGCCGTGATGCCATCGAGCAGCGCGGCGACGCTGTCCGACGAGCCATTCATTTTCCAGTTCCCGGCTATCAGTGGCTGACGCATATCGAATTCCCTTACCTGAAGAGCCGGGTAGCTTAGCCAGCCGGCACGGAAAAATCAATTTGGGCACCTGGCTGGCGGCGTGTCGCGCGCGGCGTCGGCCAGGCTTGAACCGGACGTGGCACTGGTCCATGATCTGTGCCGTACAGATACCGTTCTGCAGACATCCGGCCGGCAACCGCGACGAAACTCACGTACCAGCAGGACCGCCCCCAGCGCAGCCAGCGGTTTTCAGGGAGTCGAAAATCAAGCATTGTAGATTGGCACTGGTGATGATCGCGCGCGATGAGGCGGCCGGAATCACGCGCTGCCTGGAAAGCGCGGCAGCGCATGTCGATGCCATGCTGGTGCTCGATACCGGCTCGACCGACGACACGGTCGCACTGGCCCAAGCAGCGGGCGCGGAAGTCCATCACTTCACCTGGTGCGACGATTTCGCCGCGGCCCGCAACGCGGCGCTCGCGCTGTCGCGCGCCGACTGGAATCTCGTGCTCGATGCCGATGAATGGCTTGTCGGCGATACCGGGCACCTGGCGACACTGGGACCCGAGCCCTGTATCGGCCTGGTACCCGTCACCAGCGAATTCGACCTGCAGGGCGAGGTCCAGGCGGCCACCTCCTGGCTGCCGCGGCTACTGCCCGCCGGCGTGCGCTATGCGGGCCGGATCCATGAGCAGCCGCAATCCGGCCTGCCGCGCCGGCGCGTTCCGGTCCAGGTCACCCACACCGGTTACCGCGGGAGCGAACTGGCGCGCAAGCGGGGGCGCAACCGGCAGTTGCTGCAGCGCGCCCTGGCGGATACGCCTGATGACGCCTACCTGCACTACCAGCTGGGCAAGGATCACGAGATCTACGGGGAGTACCCGCAGGCCGCTGCCTGCTATGCCCGCGCGCTGGAGCGGATGCGCCCCGACGACAGCTTCCTACACGACCTGGTGCTGCGCACACTCTACGCGCTGAAGCAGGCACGCGAGTTCGAGCAGGCCTTCCAGTTCGCCGAAAGCGAAATGCCGCGCTGGCAGCATTCGCCGGATTTCTATTTCGCGCTCGGCGACCTGCTGCTGGACTGGGCCGTGGAAAATCCCGCGCAGGCGGTAGAACAACTGCTGCCCATAGCCGAATCGTGCTGGCTGCGCAGCCTCGATATCGGCGAACGCCCGGACCTGGAAGGCGCGGTGCACGGCCGCGGCAGCTTCCTCGCGGCGCACAACCTGGCCGTACTGTACGAAGGACTGGGCAACCCGGAGCAGGCGGCGCGCTACCACGCGCTGGCGGCGCAGCTGAAGGCCGGCGCCGTCCCGGGCTGAGGGAGTGTCGTTTTAACCATGGCGCGGACGCGGTCCGCGCCTACACCGCCTTGGCGACGACCGCGGCGAGCTGGTCGGCTTCCTGCAGCACCTGGCGCTCGTCCTCGCCCTCCACCATGACACGCACCACCGGTTCGGTGCCGGATGGCCGCAGCAGGACGCGGCCGCGGCCGGCAAGGCGCTGCTCCGCGGAGCTGACCGCCTCCCTCACCGCAGGGGTGTTGGCCAGATCGATCCGCGCCTTTACCGGCACGTTGATCATGTGCATCGGGTACTTGCGCATGTCGGACTTGAGTTCGTGCAGTGTGCGCTCCGCGCGCTTCATCGCCGCCAGCACCTGCAGCGCGGAAATGATCCCGTCACCCGTGCTGGTACGGTCGAGGCAGATGATGTGGCCGGACGATTCGCCGCCGATCATCCAGTCGTTCTGCTGCATGAGTTCCAGCACGTAGCGGTCGCCGACCCGTGCCCGCGCGAATGGTATCTCGCGCGCCTTGAGGGCATGCTCCAACCCGAGGTTGCTCATCAGGGTACCGACCACGCCACCGTGCAGGCGGCCCTCGCGCTGACGCGATACCGCGATCACGAACAGCAACTCGTCGCCGTCGACCAGTTCGCCGCGCTCATCGACCATGACCACGCGATCGCCGTCGCCGTCGAAGGCGACACCGAGGTCGGCGCCGTGTTCCAGTACCATCTTCTGCAACATTTCCGGCCGCGTCGACCCGCAGTCCCGGTTGATGTTCAGGCCGTCCGGGGACACGCCGGTCGTGATCACGCTCGCGCCCAGTTCCCGGAACACGCTGGGCGCGACCTGATAGGTGGCGCCATGTGCGCAGTCCACCACGACGCGCAGGCCCTGCATGCCCATGCTGAGCGGAATGGTGCTTTTGCAGAACTCGATATAGCGCCCCTCGCTATCCTTGACGCGCACCGCCTTGCCCAGCCGGTCGGACGCGACCGTGGTCAGCGGCCGGTCCAGCTCGGCCTCGATCGCGAGTTCGATCTCGTCCGGCAGCTTGGTGCCCTCGGCGGAAAAGAACTTGATGCCGTTGTCGGCATAGGGATTGTGCGAGGCGCTGATGACGATACCGGCACAGGCGTGCAGGGTGCGCGTCAGGTAGGCGATCGCAGGGGTCGGCATCGGGCCGGTCAGGCCGATGTCGACGCCGGCGGCGGACAGTCCCGCCTCCAGGGCGGATTCGAACATATAACCCGAGATGCGGGTGTCCTTGCCGATGATGACACTGGCGCCGCCCTTGCTGCCCAGCACGCGGCCGGTCGCCCAGCCGAGCTTGAGCATGAACTCCGCCGTGACCGGATGCTCCCCGACCCGCCCGCGGATCCCATCGGTACCGAAATATTTTCTCGACATAGTGCGTACCTCCGGCACTGGATTCAGCGATTATAGACCGTGGACTGCGCCGGCATCCCGCACCGCCGCGCACATCAGCACGGCTGCGCGGGTGGCGCCAACGTCGTGGGTCCGCACGATAGCGGCGCCCTGCCAGACGGCAAGCGCGGCCAGCGCCAGACCCGGATACAGGCGGTTATCGACCGGCAGGTCCAGGACATTACCGATCAGGGATTTACGCGACAAACCGACCAGCACGGGGTAACCGTGGCCGATCAGGACATCCAGGCGGCGCAGCAGCTGCAGGTTATGCGCCGTGGTCTTGCCGAAACCGAAGCCGGGATCGAGCAGGATACGGCCGGGCGGTATGCCCGCAGCCTGGCAGTCCGCCGCCCGGGTTACGAGGAAATCCGTCACTTCTTCAACCACATCCCCGTAGCGCGGCGCAGCCTGCATGGTCTGCGGCGTACCCAGCATGTGCATCAGGCACACCGGCACCCCGAGCGCGGCCGCTGTCGCCAGCGCACCGGGCTCGCGCAGGGCGGCGACGTCATTGATCAGTCCGGCCCCCGCGGCTACTGCCGCCTGCATGACGGCCGGCTTGCGGGTATCGATCGACACGGGAACGGACACGGCATCACGCAGCGCCTCGATAACGGGGATCACGCGCTGCAGCTCGACGTCTTCCGGTACCGGCGCCGCCCCCGGGCGGGTGGATTCGCCGCCCACGTCGATGATGTCGGCGCCTTCCTCGACCATGCGCAGGGCGTGCGCCACCGCCGGCCCGGGTGCGAGGTAAGTACCCCCGTCCGAAAAGGAATCGGGGGTGACATTGAGGATACCCATGACCCGCGGCGTGGAAAGATCCAGGGCCTTGCCCGCACAATCGAGTTTCATGAGCTGGCTGTGAGGATGCGCCTTGCGCCGCTCGCAACGCGCGCCGCCGCCTGCCGGCGCCGCCTTCAGTGCTGACCGGCAGGTCCGCCGATTTTGCCGTCCGCGGTGTCGTCGGTGCTGGCCGTGCTGCCGCCGGAGGGCGGCGTACGCGTCTCGGAATCGGTCCAGTCGCGCGGCTGCCGCGGCTGTTTGCCGGTCATGATGTCGTCGATCTGGTCGCTGTCGATGGTCTCGTACTTCATCAGCGCCTCGGCCATGGTGTGCAGCTTGTCGATATTCTCCTTGAGGATCTTCTCGGCCCGCGCATAGGCACGGTCGATGATCGCGCGGATCTCGCTGTCGATGTCGTGCGCGGTTTCGTCGGACACCGGCTTGTGCTGCGCGACGGAGTGACCGAGGAACACCTCTTCCTGCTGGTCGCTGTAGGTGAGCGGACCAAGCTTCTCGGAGAGCCCCCACTTGGTGACCATGTTCCGCGCCAGCTCGGTGGCGCGCATGATGTCGTTGGATGCACCGGTGGTGACCTTTTCCGGTCCGAACACGAGTTCCTCGGCGATGCGGCCGCCGAACAGGCTGCAGATCTGCCCTTCCAGGAATTCCTTGCTGTGACTGTAGCGGTCCGCCTCGGGCAGGAACATGGTCACGCCCAGGGCACGTCCGCGCGGGATAATGGTTACCTTGTAGACCGGGTCATGCGCCGGCATGCTGCGCCCGACGATGGCATGCCCCGCCTCGTGGTAGGCGGTCAGGCGCTTCTCGTCCTCGCTCATCACCATGGAACGCCGCTCGGCGCCCATCAGGATCTTGTCCTTGGCCTTCTCCAGGTCATCCATGTCGACCAGGCGCTTGTTGCCGCGCGCGGCGAACAGCGCGGCCTCGTTGACCAGGTTCGCCAGATCGGCGCCGGAGAAACCGGGGGTGGCACGCGCGATGATGCTCGCCTTGACGCTGTCGGCGATCGGCACCTTGCGCATGTGTACCTTGAGAATCTGCTCGCGGCCGCGCACGTCGGGCAGCGGCACCACCACCTGGCGGTCGAAGCGGCCCGGGCGCAGCAGCGCGGGATCCAGCACGTCCGGGCGGTTGGTCGCGGCGATCACGATCACGCCCTCGTTGCCCTCGAATCCGTCCATTTCGACCAGCAGCTGATTCAGGGTCTGCTCGCGCTCGTCGTGTCCGCCGCCCAGGCCGGCACCGCGGTGACGGCCGACGGCGTCGATTTCGTCGATGAAGATGATGCAGGGCGCATGCTTCTTGGCTTGGTCGAACATGTCGCGCACGCGCGAGGCGCCGACACCGACGAACATCTCGACGAAGTCGGAACCGGAGATCGTGAAGAACGGCACCTTGGCCTCGCCGGCAATGGCCTTGGCCAACAGGGTCTTGCCGGTACCGGGCGACCCGACCATGAGAATACCACGCGGGATCTTGCCGCCGAGGCGCTGGAACTTACCGGGCTCGCGCAGGAACTCGACCAGCTCGCTCACTTCCTCCTTGGCCTCCTCGACACCGGCGACGTCGGCGAAGGTGATCTTGACCTGATCCTCGCCGAGCATGCGCGCCTTGCTCTTGCCGAAGGACATGGCACCGCGGCCGGCACCGCCGCCCTGCATCTGGCGCATGAAAAAGATCCACACACCGATGAGCAACAACATGGGGAACCAGTTGATGAAGATGGTCATCAGCAGGCCGTGCTGGTTGGGCTCGACCACCTTGACGTCGACCTTGTTGCTGAGCAGGTCGTCGACCATCTTGGGATCGTCCGGCGGGGTCTGGGTGACGAACTGGCTGCCGTCGCTGCGCACGCCCTTGACGGAGTGGCCCTCGATCTCGACGCGCTGCACCAGACCCTGCTGCACCTCGGCGATGAAATCAGAGTAGTTGAGCGGCTGCTGGGCCGCCGTCTTCGGACCGAAATTGTTGAACACCGACATCAGGACGATGGCGATGACTATCCAGAGCAGCAGGTTCTTTGCGAGATCGTTCAAACCGGAATCCTCGAATTTTTCTCCAACGCGCGCCCAGACTGCTTGTCTCGGCCCGCAAATTCACAGGCTTTAGCCATTATGGCACATCCCTGCCACGGTGGCCCTGTGCCAGCACGTATACTTCCCGACTGCGCGAACGCGACGCTTTCGGCTTGCGTATCAATACCTTGTCGTACTTCCCACGCACCGCATCCAGCACGCTGTCGAAGCCCTCGCCCTGAAAGGCCTTCACCAGCAGATTGCCACCGGGCGCGAGCACCCGGTCGGCGAAATCCACGGCCAGCTCCACCAGGTACATGCTGCGCGGGATATCGACCGCCTCCATGCCGCTGATATTGGGTGCCATGTCCGACATTACAAGGTCTACCGGGGTTCCGCCAAGCATTGACAGCAGCAACTCGAACACGTCATCTTCCCTGAAATCACCCTGGATGAACTCGACGCCGGGCAGCGGCTCCATGGGCAGGATGTCCAGCGCGAGCAGGCGTCCCCTGCCCGCCAGCAGCCGCTGCGCGTACTGCGACCACCCGCCCGGGGCCGCGCCGAGATCGACGATGCAGGCGCCGGGCTTGAGGATACGGTCACGCCGCTGGATCTCGTCCAGCTTGTACACCGCGCGGGAACGATAGCCCTCGCGTTGCGCGCGCTTGACGAATTCGTCGTCGAAATGTGACTTGAGCCAGTTGTGGCTGCTCTTGCTTCTGCCCATGTCTGCCGCCGTCCGGTCCGGCACAATCGCAACCGCCGCGGATTACCGCGCCAGCTGCGGATTCGTTACCATTGGCCGGTCATGTATTTTCGCACCGGGTACGGCACTGCTGCCGCGACCCGGACTGACCGCAGCCCCTAACCTAGCACATCCGGGATTCCAGTCATGGCTCTGACCGAAAAACTCAAACGCGAACTGCGCGGCCGCGGCCACGCCCTCAAACCGGTCGTGACCATCGGCACAGCCGGCCTCAGCGCGGCCGTGTTGCGCGAACTCGACCTGTCGCTGGAACACCACGAACTGCTGAAGGTCAAGATCGCAGGGGCGGACCGGGAGGCGCGTCAGGCCATGATCGCGCAACTGTGCGCCGCATGCGGGGCCGAACTGGTACAGGCCATCGGCCACATTGCACTCATCTACCGCGAGGCAGCGGACTGAGCGGACACAGCCGGGCCGGCGGCGACCAGTCCCAGGCCCAGCAGCGCGGTAAGCACGAACAGGACACTGGCGATGCCGTGCAACTGGCCGAAGCGCGGCGTGCCCGCAAGACCTGCAGTGCGCAGTTCTGCGATCATCGGGGTCAGCACGAACTGACCCACCGCCGTCAGCAGCAGCATCGCCACCAGCACCCATGTGCGCCAGCCGGTCCGCCGGCTGCGCAGGTGAGCGCTGGCCAGCAGCGCCAGCCCGCAGACCAACCCGCCCCAGGCGGTCAGTCCGAACAGCCTGCCTGCGAGCGAGCCTGCCAGCGCCCGGTCATCGAGGACGGCGAACAGCACCGGCGCGACCATGAAACCGGTCGCCCAGAGGGTCCCGACCCAGGCGGTCAGCAGGATGCGCTCAAGCGCGGCAAGAAACTGTACGCGGTCGGGTAACAAACAGGGAACCTGTTGCGTGGTCATGGGCATCGTCGATGCAAGCGCGATATACAGGACGGGATGAGTATCGCGCGAGACCGGAAACGGCGAGAACACGAGCGGCCCAGAGCCATGGCGGCAGCGACCAGAGCAGCAAGCCTATGAATTCGCGGCATTGCGGCGGGTGACTGCTGCTCCTCGCAGTGACAACTGCCTATCACAGCGCGGACCTGTCTATACGTAACGGACTTCGACGATCTCGAAATTGCGCTCGCCACCGGGCACGACCACGGTCACCACGTCACCTTCGTGCTTGGCGATCAGTCCGCGCGCTATCGGCGAATTGATCGAGATCATGCCGGTCTTGATGTCCGCCTCGTCCTCGCCGACGATCTGGTAGACCACGGTCTCCTCGCTGTCCTCGTCGAACAGTTCGACGGTGCAGCCGAACACCACCTTGCCGTTGGCATCCAGGGAGCTGACATCGACGATATGGGCATGACTGAGCTTGCTCTCGATCTCCTTGATACGCCCCTCGGCGAAACTCTGCTGCTCGCGGGCGGCATGATACTCGGCGTTTTCCTTGAGATCGCCGTGCGCGCGCGCCTCGGCGATGGCCGCGATGATACGCGGACGCTCCACGGTCTTCAGCCGGACCAGTTCCTCACGCAGTTTTTCGGCGCCGCGCGCGGTGATCGGTACCTTTGAGGTCATCGCTTGATCTCCCGGTGCAGGTCCTGCAGGCTGTTGACGTTACCGGTATTCAGATACTCGAGCGCCATGCAGGTGGCGCGCGCGCCGGCGATCGTGGTGCTGTAGGACACCTTGTGCTGCAGCGCGCTTCTGCGGATTGTATAGGAATCGGCGATGGCCTGCTTGCCCTCGGTGGTGTTGACGATCAGGTCGATCTGGCCGTTCTTGATCATGTCCACGATGTGAGGGCGGCCTTCCAGCACCTTGTTGACCACGTCGCATTCGATACCCTCGGCACGAATCGCGGAGGCGGTACCGCGTGTGGCGACCAGGCGGAAGCCCTGGGTGATGAGATCCCGCGCCAGCTGTACCGCTGCGGGGCGGTCGCCCCTGCGCACGCTCAGGAAGGCGGTGCCACTGGCCGGCACGGTGTTGCCCGCGCCCATCTGCGACTTGGCGAAGGCCTCGCCGAAGCTGCGCCCGATGCCCATCACCTCGCCGGTGGATTTCATCTCCGGCCCGAGGAGCGGATCCACGCCCTGGAACTTGATGAACGGGAATACCGCTTCCTTTACGGAGTAATAGTCGGGCCGCACCATCCGGGTGACACCCTGCTCCGCCAGCGTCCGGCCGGTCACCGCGCCGCGATCTTGGCCAGCGGCAGCGCGGTCGCCTGGATACGAACGGCACGGTGCGCGAGGCGCGCGGATTGACCTCGATGACGTAGATGTCCTCACCCTTGATGGCGAACTGGGTATTCATCAGACCGCGCACCTTGAGCTCCATGGCCATGCGGCTGACCTGTTCGCACAGGCGCTGCTGCACAGACTGACTCAGGGTGCACGGCGGCAGCGAACAGGCCGAATCGCCGGAATGTACGCCGGCCTGTTCGATGTGTTCCATGATGCCGCCGATCAGCACGTGGGTGCCGTCGCAGACGGCATCGACGTCCACCTCCACCGCGTCATCGAGGAAATGGTCCAACAGTACCGGCGCATCGTTTGATACCTGCACGGCCTCGCGCATGTAGCGCGCCAGGTCCTCGGCCGAGTACACGATCTCCATGGCGCGCCCGCCCAGCACGTAGGACGGCCGCACCACGAGCGGATAGCCGACCTCGTCGGCCAGCGCCATGGCCTGCTCGGTGGTCGAGGCGATGCGGTTCGGCGGCTGCAGCAGCCCGAGCTTGATGACCATCTGCTGGAAGCGCTCGCGGTCCTCCGCGTGGTCGATGGCATCCGCCGAGGTGCCGATGATCGGGACCCCGTTGGCCTCCAGCCCGTGCGCCAGCTTGAGCGGGGTTTGCCCGCCGTACTGCACGATCACGCCCTGCGGCTGTTCCAGGTGGATGATCTCCAGCACGTCCTCCAGGGTCACCGGTTCGAAATACAGGCGGTCGGAGGTATCGTAGTCGGTGGAAACCGTCTCCGGATTACAGTTGACCATGATGGTCTCGTAACCATCCTCGCGGCAGGCCAGTGCGGCATGCACACAGCAGTAGTCGAATTCGATACCCTGCCCGATCCGGTTCGGTCCGCCGCCCAGGACCACGATCTTGTCGCGCGTGGTCGGCGCCGCCTCGCATTCCTCCTCGTAGGTCGAGTACATGTAGGCCGTAGCGGTGGAAAATTCAGCGGCGCAGGTGTCCACACGTTTGTACACCGGGTGGACGTCAAGACCGTGCCGATGGCTGCGTACGGCAGCCTCGCCGACGCCCAGCAAACGCGCCAGCCGCCGATCCGAGAATCCCTTGCGCTTGAGCGCACGCAGACCGTCGGCATCGAAATCGTCGAGTGCACGACCGCGGATGCGGTTCTCCGTCGCCACCAGATCCAGGATCTGGGCCAGGAACCAGGGATCGATCGCAGTCACGTCGTGCAGTTGCTCTAGCGTCATGCCGGCACGAAAACCGTCAGCTACGTACCACAGCCGTTCCGGCCGGGCGATGCCGAGTTCAGTCCGCAACGCCGAGATGGCATCTTCCTGCGCCAGATCGAACACCTCGTCGAGTCCGTCCTTGCCGGTCTCGAGGCCGCGCAGTGCTTTCTGCAAGGATTCCTGGAAAGTGCGGCCGATGGCCATCACCTCACCCACCGATTTCATCTGGGTACCGAGCACCGGCTCGGCCTGGGGAAATTTCTCGAAGGTGAAACGCGGAACCTTGGTCACCACGTAATCGATGGTCGGTTCGAAGGAGGCCGGAGTGGCGCCGCCGGTTATCTCGTTGCTGAGCTCGTCGAGCGTGTAACCGACCGCCAGCTTGGCCGCGACCTTGGCAATCGGGAAGCCCGTTGCCTTGGAAGCCAGCGCCGAGGAACGCGACACGCGCGGGTTCATCTCGATAACCACCATACGTCCGTCCACCGGGTTGATGGCGAACTGTACGTTGGAACCGCCGGTCTCAACGCCGATCTTGCGCAACACCGCCAGCGAGGCATCGCGCATCAGCTGGTATTCCTTGTCGGTCAGCGTCTGCGCCGGTGCCACGGTGATGGAATCGCCGGTATGCACCCCCATGGGATCCAGATTCTCGATCGAGCAGATGATGATGCAGTTGTCGTTGCGATCGCGCACCACCTCCATCTCGAATTCCTTCCAGCCGAGGATGGACTCCTCCAGCAGCACCTCGTTGGTCGGCGAGAGGTCGAGCCCGTGCTCGCAGATGGCGACGAACTCCTCCTTGTTGTAGGCGATACCGCCGCCGCTGCCGCCCATGGTGAAGGAGGGCCGGATGATGATCGGAAAGCCGAGCCCGGCATGCACCTGCTGCGCCTCTTCCATGCTGTGCACGACGTAGGCCCGCGGCGTCGCCAGGCCGATGTCGGTCATGGCGTCGCGGAACAGGCCGCGGTCCTCGGCCATGTCGATGGCCTCGCGACTGGCGCCGATGAGCTCGACCCCGAACTGGGCCAGCACACCTTCGCGCACCAGATCGAGCGCACAGTTCAGCGCGGTCTGGCCTCCCATGGTCGGCAGTAGCGCATCAGGGCGCTCGCGCTCGATGATGCGCGCCACTGTCTGCCACTGCACCGGCTCGATGTACACCGCATCGGCCATGTCCGGGTCGGTCATGATGGTAGCCGGATTGGAATTTACCAGTACGACACGGTAACCCTCCTCGCGCAGGGCCTTGCACGCCTGCGCACCGGAATAATCGAACTCGCACGCCTGCCCGATCACTATGGGACCCGCGCCGATGATCAGGATGCTGTTGATGTCGGTTCTTTTAGGCATGTGCGTCTAGCTGGGGAAACCTGTCTCGTGCGAAGACGCCAGGTCGCGAAGCAAACCGATATCCCGCCCGGCGACTGGACCTGGCGCGAAATTCGAACTTCCAGACAGCAATCGATTTGTATTGCAAAAAATCATTTCTCTAGTTGGCGTCTTTGCGTCTTTGCGTGAGATGACAATTTTCAAAACGCAACTACTGTCGCGCTTCCATCATCTCGATAAAGCGGTCGAACAGGTGCGCCACGTCGTGCGGACCGGGACTGGCCTCCGGGTGTCCCTGGAAGCTGAACGCCGGGCAGTCGGTGCGCGCGACGCCCTGGAGCGAACCGTCGAACAGCGAGCGGTGCGTCGCCACCAGGTTCCCGGGCAGGGTCGTATCGTCCACCGCGAAGCCGTGGTTCTGGCTGGTGATCATCACGCGGCCGCTGTCCAGGTCCTGCACCGGGTGGTTGGCGCCGTGATGGCCGAATTTCATCTTGAGCGTACGGGCGCCACTGGCCAGCGAGAGCAGCTGGTGACCGAGACAGATACCGAAGATCGGTATGCCGCTGTCGAGGAGTTCGCGGATGGCCGTGATCGCATAGTCGCAGGGCTCGGGATCGCCCGGCCCGTTCGAGAGGAAGATACCGTCCGGGTTGCCGGCTAGCACCTCGCGCGCCGGCGTCGTCGCCGGCACCACGGTGAGACGACAACCGCGCGCGGCCAGCATGCGCAGGATATTGCGCTTGACGCCGAAATCGTAGGCGATGACGTGCAGGCCCAGGTCGCTATCGGCGCGCTCGGCCGGCAGGCCGCCATGCAGCGACCAGGTGCCCTGACGCCACAGGTAGCGCTGCGCGGTGGTCACCTCGCGCGCCAGGTCCATACCCTTGAGACCGGGGAATGCGCGTGCCGCGCTGATGGCCGCCTCGGCATCGGGGTTGTCGCCCGCGACGATGCAACCGTTCTGGGCCCCGCGCTCGCGCAGGATACGGGTCAGGCGCCGGGTATCGATATCGGCAATCCCCACGACTCCGCGGCTGGTCAGGTAGTGTTCGAGCGCGGATTCGCTGCGCCAGCTGCTGGCCAGCAGCGGCAGGTCACGGATCACCAGGCCTGCACAGTGTATGGCACCGGCTTCCTCGTCCTCGCTGTTGGTACCGACGTTGCCGATGTGGGGATAGGTCAGCGTGACAATCTGACGTGCATAGGACGGATCGGTCAGGATTTCCTGATATCCGGTCATGGCGGTATTGAAAACCACTTCGCCGGCAGCCTGACCATCGACCCCAATAGCGACGCCACGGAAGATATTTCCGTCTGCAAGCGCCAGAAGGGCCGCTTTCCTCAAGGATACCTCCGCTGCTCGTAAAAACGGGAGGGTTCACGAAGACCCCTCCCGTTCTGGTGTTCTATTCCGCATCGCCGGATTCTGCCGTGGAATTGTACGGGTTGAATCCGCGGCTGTCTATGCCGTCGCCGGCAGCGCGGCGAACGGCAGGACCGGCGGCACGACCGCGCGCAGCGGTGGACACAAGGCACTGCGGGGGCGACGAAAAACTCAGCGCAGTCCGAGCACGTCCTGCATGTCGAAGAGTCCGGGAGGCCGGTCGCTCAACCAGCCGGCGGCACGCACCGCACCACCGGCGAAGGTCATGCGGCTGGTGGCGCGGTGGGTGATCTCGACGATCTCGCCGGCGCCGGCGAACATCACGGTATGATCGCCGACAATATCACCGGCACGGATGGTCTCGAATCCGATGGTCCTGCGCGCGCGCTCGCCGGTGTGCCCCTCGCGCCCGTATACCGCGCACTCCTGCAGCTCGCGGCCCAGCGCCGCAGCTACCACCTCGCCCATGCGCAACGCGGTTCCGGACGGCGCGTCGACCTTGTGGCGGTGGTGGGCCTCGATGATCTCGATGTCCACCGTATCGCCCAGCACGCGCGCGGCGAGATCGAGCAGCTTCAGGCACAAGTTGACGCCAACACTCATGTTCGGCGCGAACACGATCGCGATGTCCGCGGCTGCCGCGGCGATCTGCGCCTTCTGCGCCTCGGTAAAGCCGGTAGTGCCGATCACCATGCGCTTACCGGCCCGGCGGCAGGTGGCCAGGTTCGCCAACGTGGGTTCGGGTCGGGTGAAATCGATCAGCACGTCGAAGGCTGCCAGCACGGATGCCAGGTCCGCGCCCAGCGCCACGCCGTTTTTGCCGATACCGGCCAGCTCGCCGGCGTCGCTGCCGAGCAGCGGATGTTCGGGATGTTCGAGCGCCGCAGTCAACTCGACCCCGGCGGTCTCGTGGCAGGCCTGGATCAGGTTGCGGCCCATGCGTCCGGCGGCGCCGGCGATAGCGATGCGTGTCATGTGTATTCCTTGAATCGGTTTCGCCAAAGAGTACACAGAGAGGGCTTAAAACCCAATTGTTTTCCTGCGTCTGTATATAACGGGTTTCGCCCTGTCGGGCGAGCCCCTTTTCTTTGCGCCGCCAAAGAATAGGGATCATTAGCAAGGCGGCCCCGCAGGCTTGCCCGGTACGTCATCTGCGCTGACGCACCGGGTGCCCTGCGCTGCTCGCCGCTTCGGGCGCTCACCGAACTCGCAGGATTTGCCGCGCCTGCCGGCTCGTAAATCCAGCTCGACACGGCGGCTCGCTCAATCCCGAACCGGTTGCGCTGCTCGGCTACGCCTTACGGGGCTGTTACTGCCACCCCGATCCCGTCGGCCGCGCCGAGTACCGCAGCCCGGCCGGGATATTGGGGCGAAACCTGTCAGTCCGGCCAAGTCTACGGCAAATGGTTCGCGCTCGCAGAGCGTTCCTACAGCAGGAATATCACAACCGGAGATATTGAGATCACTGTGTGCTCAGTGCACTCAGTGGCTTGATCGTCTTTGCGCGAGAAGATTTTTTAACTGGCTACCCGCCCAGGCCGTCGAAGAACTTCTTCACGCCATCGAGCCAGGAATGCGTCTGGGGATTGTGCTGGCCGCCGCCCTGGTCCATCTCGCCGGCGAATTCCTGCAGCAGCTCTTTCTGGCGACGCGTCAGATTGACCGGCGTCTCCACACTGACCCGGCACAGCGGGTCGCCGACTGGCCCACCGCGCGCCAGCTTTACGCCCTTGCCACGCATGCACGGAACAGCTTGCCGGAAGGTCTGGGTCTCGGCCGGGATCTTCAGCGTAACGCGGCCGTCCAGGGTGGGCACTTCCCAGTTCACCGCCGAGCGCGGCGGTGGCAAGCTGATTGGCACCTCGCGGTAGAAGTTGCTTTCGTCGCGCTTGAAGATGGGATGCAGCTTGACCTGGATCTGCACGTACAGGTCGCCGGGCGGACCACCGGCTTCGCCGGCCTCGCCCTCGCCCGCCAGGCGGATGCGATCGCCGGTGTCGACACCGGCCGGCACCTTCACAGACAGCGTCTTGCGCTCCCTGCACCCGGCCCTTGCCGTGACAGGTCTTACCAGGATCCGTGATGATGGTGCCCGTGCCGTAGTTTGGTGTGGGCAGGTCTGCTGCAGGAGAGAAGCCCTGCTGCATCCGTACCTGGCCGTGGCCGCCGCAGGTGGTGCAGGTCTTGGGCTCGCTGCCCTTCCTGGCGCCGCTGCCGCCACAGTCGTTGCAGCCGACCAGGGTCGGCACGCGGATCTTGACCTCGGTGCCCGCCACCGCGTCCTCCAGCGACAGCTCCAGGTTGTAGCGCAGGTCGGAGCCGCGGTAGACCCGCTGGCCGCCGCGCGCACCGCGCCCGCCGCCGAAGATATCGCCAAAGACGTCGCCGAAGATGTCGCTGAAGCCGGCAGCACCGGCCCCGCCGAACCCTCCACCGGCGCCCATCGAGGGATCCACGCCGGCATGCCCGAACTGGTCATACGCGGCGCGCTTGCGCGAATCGCTCAAGACCTCGTAGGCCTCCCTTGCATTCCTTGAACTTGTCCTCGGCTTCCTTGTTGTCCGGATTTGCGATCAGGATGATACTTCTGCGCGGCGCGGCGATGTAGGCCTTTTGGGCTCGGCCTCGCTGGCATTGCGGGACGCCCAGCACCTCAGTAATCGCGTTTTGACATGTTTTCGGTCCGGTCTGCGCTGGGAGACTGACAACGGCACAGGTCCAGGCCGTCACTGCCGGCCCGGACGGTGGGTGCCGATACTACAGGATGCCGTTACTTGTTGTCGGCATCCTTGACTCCTCGAACTCGGCGTCGACGACATCGTCATCGCCGCGCGCCGCCCCGGCGGACGCGGTATCGCCGCCAGCGGCAGCAGCACCTTCGCCGCCGGCCTGCTGCTGGTAGACGCGCTCAGCGGCTTGCCCGACTTCTCAGCCCGGAGCCTCCGGTCTTCTGCTCGATGCTTTCCTTGTCGTCGCTTCCTTGGCTTCCTGCAGCGCATCGATGGCGGACTCGATATCCTGCTTCTCACCCGCCGTGACCTTGTCACCCAGGTCCTTGAGCGACTTGGTGGTGGCGTGGATCAGGCTGTCGGCCCGGTTGCGCACATCCACCAGCTCGTGGAACTTCTTGTCCTCGCTCGCATGCGCCTCGGCGTCCTTGACCATCCGGTCGATCTCGTCGTCCGACAGGCCGCTCGAGGCCTTGATCTGGATGGATTGCTGCTTGCCGGTGGCCTTGTCCTTGGCAGAAACGTGGAGAATGCCGTTCGCATCGATGTCGAACGCCACCTCGATCTGCGGCACGCCGCGCGGGGCCGGCGGGATGTCGGACAGATCGAAGCGGCCCAGCGACTTGTTGGCCGAAGCGATCTCACGCTCGCCCTGCAGCACATGCACGGTCACTGCGGTCTGGTTGTCGTCGGCGGTGGAGAACACCTGGTTCGCCTTGGTCGGAATCGTGGTGTTCTTCTCGATCAACAGTCATGACGCCGCCGAGCGTCTCGATACCCAGCGACAGCGAGGTCCGCATCGACAGCAGCACATCCTTGACCTCGCCGCCCAGCACGCCACCCTGGATCGCCACATCCCACGGCCACGGCCTCGTCCAGGGTTGACGTCCTTGCGGCTCCTTGCGAAGAAGTTCTTTACCGCATCCTGTACCTTGGGCATGCAGGTCTGGCCTCCAAAACCAGGATGATGTCGTCGATATCCTTCACCGACAGCCCGGCATCCTTCAACGCGATCTTGCACGGCTCGATGGTGCGATCGATCAGGTCCTCGACCAGCGACTCCAGCTGGCGCGGAGTCAGCTTCGCCAGCCAGGTGCTTCGGACCGCTGGCATCGGCAGTGATGAGCGGGTTCACGTCCGGTCTGCTGGCTGGAGGACAGCTCGATCTTGGCCTTCTCGGCGCCTCCTTCAGCCGCTGCATGACCCGGCGCGGGTCACCGCTATGGAGCCATGCCTGGTCCTTCTTGAACTGGTCAGCCAGGTAGTCGATCAGACGCTTGTCCAAAGTCCTCGCCGCCGAGGAAGGTATCGCCATTGGTGGAAAGCACCTCCAAAGACTGGTCACTCGCCGTCGACATCGGCGATTTCGATGATGGAGATATCGAAGGTGCCGCCGCCCAGGTCATACACCGCGATCTTGGAGTCGCCGCGCTTCTTGTCCAGGCCGTAGGCCAGTGCGGCGGCAGTCGGCTCGTTGATGATGCGCTTGACGTCCAGTCCCGCGATGCGGCCGGCGTCCTTGGTCGCCTGGCGCTGGGAATCGTTGAAGTACGCGGGCACGGTCACCACCGCCTCGGTCACCGGCTCGCCCAGGTAGTCTTCCGCGGTCGACTTCATCTTCTGCAGCACGCGCGCGGAAACCTCCGGCGGGGCCATGCGCTTGCCGCGGGCCTCGACCCAGGCATCGCCGTTATCGGCCTTGACGATCTTGTAGGGCACGAGCTTCATGTCGCGCTGCACCACCTCTTCCTGGAAACGGCGGCCGATCAGGCGCTTGACCGCGTAGAGGGTGTTGTGCGGGTTGGTGACCGCCTGGCGCTTGGCGGCCTGACCGACAAGCACCTCGTTCTCGTCGGCATAGGCGACGATGGAGGGCGTGGTACGGTCCCCCTCGCTGTTCTCGATCACCTTGGCCTTGCCACCCTCCATGACGGCGACACAGGAGTTGGTCGTGCCGAGGTCAATTCCGATAATCTTGCCCATATTCTCTAATCTCCATGTAAATACATGTTTTATTTAGTTAACCACTCTGCGTGCCAATACCCTGAAAGGTGGGGGCTTCGCGGCGGTAAATCAAGCCTCGCCGGTACTCAGCCCGCGGCCGGCGCCTTTGCGACGATCACCATGGCCGGCCGGAGCAGACGGTCGTTCAGCGTGTAGCCCTTCTGCACCACCGTCACCACCGTATTCGGGGCGACATCGGCGCGTTCCTGAATCGACATGGCCTGATGAAAGTCTGGATTGAACGGCTGGTTCTCCGGATTTACTTCCTGGATCTGGAACTTGGCCATGGCGCTGGTCAGCATCTGCAGGGTCAGCTCCACGCCCTCGCGCTGCTTGCCGCTTTCGCCGCCTTCGGCGTCAAAGGCGGCCAGACCCATCTCCATGCTGTCGCGCACCGGCAGCAGCTCGGCGGCGAAGCGTTCGAGCGCAAACTTGTGGGCGTTGGCCAGATCGCGCTCGGAACGCTTGCGCAGATTGTCGAGCTCCGCCTGCAGCCGCAGGCACTGGTCCCAGTGCGCATCCGCCTTGCTGCGCGCATCTTCCAGCAGCGCGGTCAGGTCTGCGGCTTGCGGCGCGTCGGCGCCGGCTGCCTCCGCGACAGTCGCCTCAACCGTCCCGGCAGCCGCGTCTTCCAGACCGTTTTCTTTATCTGCCATAGCGTTACTCCCTATTCCTTAAAAATCTGTCAGGTAACCGGGTGGCCACGCGCCACCGGCATCCAACCGTTGCCGATATGGGGCTTATTCCTTGCTATTCAAGGCAGCGCCCAGCAGGCGCGCCGTGGCGTCGACGATGGGGATGACCCGGTCGTAGGCCATGCGGGTGGGACCGATCACACCGAGCACACCGAGTACGCGGCCGTTGACGCTGTAGGGCGCGGTCACCATGCTGCATTCGTCGAGCATCTGGTAACCGGATTCGTCGCCGATGAAGATCTGGATCCCCTCGCCGTGTACGCACTGGTCGAGCAGGTGCAGGATGTCGCGCTTGCGGTTGAAGGCGTCGAATAACCGGCGCAGCTTGTCGATATCGCACAATTCGCGAAATTCCATCAGATTGGTCTGGCCGGCCATGACGAGATCCTCGTCGCGGTTCTTCTCCAGCACCTGGTCGGCCATCTGCATTGCGGTATGCATCATGGAGTTCATGCTGGATCGCGTTTCCTGCATCTCGCGCAGCAGGGTAGCGCGCACTTCGGAGAGATCCTTGCCGGTAAACAGCTCGTTGAGATAGTTCGAGGCCTGCTGCAGCTCCGCCGCACTGCACTCCCGCTCGGTCTTGAGCACGCGGTTCTGCACCTCGTCCGCCCCGGTCACCAGGATGGCGAGTACCCGGCGGTCGGAAAGCGGCAGAAATTCGACGCGCTTGAAGAGCGGATGATCGTGCTTGGGCAGCGTCACCACCCCGGCCAGGCGGGTGATGCCCGAGAGCAGGCTGGAGGCCGACTCCACGAGGTCCTTGGGTGACTGATTCATCTTCAGTTCGGCGCGCATGCGCTCCAGCGCGCCGGAATCCAGCGGCTGCACCGACAGCAGCGTGTCGACGAAGAAACGGTAGCCCTGCACCGTGGGAATGCGACCGGCCGAGGTATGCGGGGAGGTCACGAAGCCCAGCTCCTCCAGGTCCGCCATCACGTTGCGTATGGTCGCCGGCGACAGCTTCAGACCGGCATCGCGCGCCAGCGTACGCGAGCCGACCGGCTGACCGTCACGGACATAGTGATCGATCAATGCCCGCAGCATCTGCTGCGCACGCTCGGAAATTCCTGCAGGTGAATCGCTCATGCCATTGATAGCTTTCGATGTCTTATCCGCGATGATAAAACATCTGGCACTCCCGAGGGTAGAGTGCCAGACGCGGGCATGGCGCTGGCCGGCGCCGCACACGAGTGGTTGGCGCACTCGTCAACTCGTGATAGCTTCGCAGCCAGTCACTCACCACAGCGCCACCATGACAGCAACATTTTCCCGCGTCGGGCTGATCGGCAAGGCCAACGACCACGAGGTCGCGCTTACCCTGCAGGCCCTGGCCGATTACCTCGACCGCCGGCAGCTCCCCTACCTGCTGGATGCCGGCATCGCGCCACTGGTGTCCTGTCCCGGTCATCGCGTGGTGGAACGCGCAGCGCTGGCCGGACAGTGCGATCTCGCCATCGTCGTCGGCGGTGACGGCACCCTGCTGAACGCGGCGCGCAGCCTGGCGGAAGCCGGCGCGTCCGTACTCGGCGTCAACCTGGGCCGGCTCGGCTTCCTGGTCGACGTGTCGCCGGACGAGATGACCACCCAGCTGGACCGCATCCTCTCCGGCGAATACATCCAGGAGGAACGCACCCTGCTGCATGCCAGCATGACCCGGGGCGAAACCGTCCTGGGCGAGAGCACCGCGCTCAACGACGTGATCGTGCACAAACGCGACATCGCGCGCATGATCGAGCTCGACACCTGGATCGACGGTCATTTCCTGAACACCACCCGCTCCGACGGCCTGATCGTGTCGACACCCACCGGCTCGACCGCCTACGCCCTCTCCAGCGGCGGTCCGGTGCTACGGCCAAAGCTGAATGCCATCGTGCTGGTCCCGATCTGCCCGCACACGCTGAGCTACCGGCCGATTGTGGTCGATGACGATGCGGTGATCGAGATCGTGCTGCACGACGGCGTCCAGGAGGCCACCGTGTCCTGCGACGGGCAGGTCAGCCAGCCGCTCGAGGCCGGCGATCACGTGCGCGTACAGCGGCATGCCTTTACCCTGCGCCTGCTGCACCCGCCCGGCCACGACTACTTTGCCGTGCTGCGGCGCAAACTGCGCTGGAGCGAACAGCCGTGACGGCCGCGCGCCCATGCTGACCGAGATCCACGTCCGCAACCTGGCCATCGTCGACGAACTCGATGTCGAGCTCGCCCCCGGCATGACGGCGCTGACCGGGGAAACCGGTGCCGGCAAATCCATCCTGATCGATGCGCTCGGGCTGGTGCTGGGCGACCGCGCCGATGTCAACGCGATCCGGCATGGCGCCGAACGCGCGGAAATCGCCGCCAGCTTCGACCTCGGCGCCGGCAGCGTGGCCCGCGCCTGGCTGCTGGCCCACGATCTCGACCTGGACGGCGAATGCCAGCTACGGCGCGTCATCGGCCGCGACGGGCGCTCACGCGGCTATATCAACGGCCAGCCGGTGCCGATGCAGTCGCTGCGCGAACTGGGCGAGCAGCTGGTCGACATCCACGGCCAGCACGAACACCAGTCGCTGCTGCGTACCGCCGTGCAGCGCGCGATCCTGGATGCCTACGGCGGCCATCCCGCCCTGCTCGGCGAGGTCGCAAACCTGTACCGCGAGTGGCAGACGACCCGCAGTGCGCTCGAGTCCGCCAGCGCCGCCGAGCATGACCGCGACGCGCGCCTCGACCTGTTGCGATATCAGCTCAACGAACTGGAAGCCCTCGCACTCGAACGCGCCGAGATCGAGGCCATCGACGAGGAACACGCCCGGGCCGCCAATGCAGGCAGGCTGCTGGAATCCGCACAACGCGGCCTGGAGCGACTCGACAGCGAGGACGGCGATGCCGCCGCCAGCCTGCTGTCCCGCACGCTCGACGAAATCAGTGAACTGACCCGGCTGGACCCCGCGCTGGAGGAATCCGCCCGGCTGCTGGGGGAGTCCGCGCTGCTGCTGCGAGAAGGCATCGACGCCCTGCGCCATTACGCCGAGCATCTCGACATCGACCCCGCACGCCTGCTCTGGCTGGAGGAACGCATCGGCGTGCTGCACGACCTCGCGCGCAAGCACCGCTGCCAGCCGGCCCAACTGCCGGAGGTCGAGGCGCGGCTGCGCACGGAACTCGACGCGCTCGAGCATGCCGACCGCCTGCGCGAACAGCTCGTGGCGCGACTCGCACAGCTGGAACACGACTACCTGGCCAGTGCGCGGAAGCTCACGACGCAGCGACGGCAGGCAGCCGGCACGTTCGGCCGCGAGATCAGCGCGGCCATGCAGACACTGGGCATGGCCGGCGGCGTATTCGAGGTCGACGTCGGCACGCGCCGCGATACGCAGTTCTCGCAGCATGGCATGGACGCGGTGGAGTTCCGGGTCAGCGCCAACCCTGGTCAGCCGTTGCAGGCGCTTGCCCGGGTGGCATCCGGTGGTGAACTCTCGCGCATCAGCCTGTGCATCCAGACGCTCAGCGCCGACAGCTGCACCATCCCCACCCTCATCTTCGACGAGGTGGACAGCGGCATTGGCGGCGGTGTTGCGGAGATCGTCGGCCGCAAACTGCGCGCCCTGGCCCGCGGCCACCAGGTGCTGTGCGTCACCCACCTGCCGCAGGTGGCGGCACAGGCGCAGCAGCAACTGCAGGTCAGCAAGACCACCCGCGAGGACAGCACGTTGACCCGTATTCGCGCGCTGGACGAGGGAGAACGCATCGACGAACTCGCCCGCATGCTCGGCGGGGTCACCATCACCCGCCAGAGCCGCGACCATGCGCGGGAAATGATCGCCCAGGCGGGCGCGGATCTGCCGGCCGGGCGCCGGCCGCGCGGCCGCAGACCGCGCGCACAGGCCACGGACTGAGCGGCATCGGCGAGCGGGGCCGGGGCGGCCGGCACTGCGGCAGGATGTAGAAGTTAGCGTCCCGGTCGAAAACCTAGGCAGAGCCCTCTCATCTACCGCAAGGAAGCTGTTACGTGCGCAGGCGCATCCACCAAATTCTGGAACTCGCGCAGCCCGACGACCGGTCCAGCCGCCGTTTCGACATCTTCATCGTGGCGCTGATCTCGCTCAATATCCTGGCGCTGGTACTGGAATCGGTACAGGAGATCCACCGCCACCACGTGCAGCTGTTCTTCTGGTTCGAGGTGTTCTCGGTCGGCGTCTTCACCGTCGAGTACCTGCTGCGCATCTGGTCTTGTGTCGAGGCGGCGGACCAGCGCTTCCGGCACCCGCTGCGTGGACGGCTGCGCTTCGCGCTGACCCCGATGGCCCTGGTGGACCTGTGCGCGATCCTGCCCTTTTACCTCGGCATGATCTACACCCTCGACTTGCGCTTCCTGCGGGCATTGCGCCTGTTGCGTATCTTCAAGCTCACCCGCTACTCGACCGCGATGTCGACCCTGCTGCAGGTGCTGCGCGACGAGGCGCAATCGTTCGGCGCGGCCTTCCTCATCCTGTTCATCATCATGATCATTGCCTCGAGCGGTGTATACCTGTTCGAGCACAAGGCCCAGCCCGAAGCCTTCAGCAACATCCCCGAGGCAGCCTGGTGGTCGGTCGCGACCCTGACCACGGTTGGTTATGGTGACGTCACCCCGATCACGACCGGCGGCAAGATCTTCGGCATCTTCATCATGATCATCGGTATCGGCATGGTCGCCCTGCCGGCGGGCATCCTGGCCTCGGCCTTCTCCGAGGAATTGCGCAAGCGCCGCATGCAGTACCGCGATCTTGCGGAGTCGGTACTCGCCGACGGCATGATTACCCCACAGGAACGGGCGAACATGGAGGCAACCCGGATCCGACTCGGCCTCAGCAGTGAGGATGCCGGGCAGATCTTCGCCCGCATGGCGCGCGAGGAGCTGCTGCGATCGGGGGTATGCCCGCACTGTCACCGGCCGTTACAGCCGACAGCGGCGGACAGGCACAGCCCAGACGCTGAGCGCCTGGAGCCCGGCGCGACCGGCTAAAGCGGACAGCGACGCTGCCGTCTATCCTGATAGGAGCGGCCCGACAGCCCGCCCGGCCGGCGCCAAGGGAGACAGGGTATGAACGGTAGATCGGCATGCTTGCTGGCCCTCTGGCTGACGGCGGTGAGCCGTTGCGCTGCCGCAGAGCACCCCGCGTGCACCGATCCCGCGTTCGACTGGTATGCACTCTCGCCCGGGGAATTGCGCGCGATCGCGGGCAGTTGCAGCTCGACGGCCTTCACTGAACTCAACTATCAGCGCGCCTACCTGACCGACCTGCTCGGCGAGGATGCCGCAGCGGCCGGGCTGATCAGCTGGTCGACTTTCGAACGCCAGCCAGACATGGCATCACACGGCATCCATATGCTGCTGCTCGAGCAGCTGGCCCCGCTCTATATTGCTGCAGTGCCGGAACGGCTGGCACTCCTGAACCAGGAATACGAGATCAGGAACGAGATCGCGGAACTATGGCTGCGCGGCTACGGCACACTGGCGACCCGCCTGCGCGAGCTGCACTCGCAGAACAGCCTCTACCACTAGCTGCGGGCGGCTCACTTATCCCGGCAGTTCCCGCAGATACCGTACATGTAGAGGTAGTGATCGGTCATTTCGTAGCCGTGCTCGGCGGCGATGGCGCGCTGGCGCTTCTCGATCGTCTCGTCGACGAATTCATCGACCCGCCCGCATTTAAGGCACACGATATGATCATGGTGCCCGCCTTCGTCGAGTTCGAAAACGGAGTGGCCGCCTTCGAAATGATGACGCCTGACGATACCGGCAGACTCGAATTGGGTCAGCACCCGGTAGACCGTGGCCAGACCGATGTCTTCGCCCTCCTCGAGCAGCGCCTTGTAGACGTCCTCGGCACTGTGGTGGCGGCTGCTGCTCGACTCCAGGATGTCCAGTATCTTCATCCTCGGCAGAGTGACCTTCAGACCGGCTTTGCGTAATTCACTGGATTCCAATGCCTAACCTCCTCTCTGCTAGATGCCAACGGGTCTGGACTTGGGGTATCATGCGGCCGGTGCCCGGCAAGCTCCCTGGTCAGTTGATGAAAAAGCTTCTCATTATTATAACCCCCTTTGCCTGCGTGTCGCTTACCGCCTGCTCGCTCGCCGACTGGCGGTTGGTGCACCACATCGACGTGCAGCAGGGAAATGTGATCGACCAGGCCGCGCTCAACCAGCTGCACCCCGGCATGACGCGCCGGCAGGTACAGTTCGTGATGGGGTCCCCGATGGTCGCCGACGTCTTTCACCAGGACCGCTGGGACTACATCTACCGCATGCAGCCAGGCAAGGGCACCGTCACGGAAGAGCATGTCACGCTGTTCTTCGAGGACGACCTACTCACGCGCGTCAGCGGCAGCCTGCACCCGGAACCCGTGCCGGGCGACGCCGGATCGGCCGCACGCGAGCAGGTCACCCTGGTCGTGCCGCCGGAGGAACGCATACCACCCGGTCTGCTCAACCGTCTCTGGCACTGGATCACCTTTCGCAAGCTGGATGAGAGCGGCGTGAACTAGCACCGCCCCGCGGCCCGGCGCGGCCACGGGCAACCTCGCTAGCTATCGTGCGGCTCCGCATCCTCCGCAGCGGCCGCGCCCTTGCGCATCACCTTGCCGGCGGCGGCGCGCTGTTTCCTGACCTCCTTGGGATCGGCGATGAGCGGCCGGTAGATCTCCACGCGATCGCCTGGGTGCAGGGTATCACCGAGCCGGCCGGGTTTGCCGAACACGCCGACCTTGTTGCTCGCCAGATCGATGTCTGGAAACTGCTCCAGTATGCCGGAGGCACGGATGGCATCCTCCAGTGTCGCAGCCGGCGCCACCATCAGCTTGAGGATGACCTGCTTGCCGGGCAGCGCATAGGCCACCTCGACCGGTATGCGCTCAGCGCTTGCCATAGACCTCCACCGCGCGTTGCTGGAACGCATCGACGAGCGAGTTGGCGATCTTGTTGAACACAGGTCCGGTCGCCATGCTCACCAGCTTGCTCGAGAAGTCGTATTCCAGCTTGAGGGAGATCTTGCAGCCGGCATTGCCCAGCGGCTCGAAGCGCCAGCTGCCCTCGAGCCGGCTGAACGGCCCATCGACCAGATGCATATGGATGGCCTCATTGCGGACCAGACGGTTACGCGTGGTGAATGATTTCGATACCCCGCTGACCGCGAAGGCGATCCGCGCCTGCACCTCGTCATCCGCGCGTGACAGCGTCTCGGCATCGCTGCACCAGGGCAGGAACTGCGGATAGGTATCGACGTCGCTGACCAGGGCGAACATTTCCTGTTGGGTGTAGGGCACCAGCGCCGAGCGTGAGATGTGTTCCAAGTCCTGCACCTGTCCGACATGTATTCAGATGATACCTATTGCGCGCACGAACACGATAGTGACGGCAACCGGCGTGATGTAGCGGACGAGGAATCGCCACAGGGGGTAGAAGAAACGGTTGCCCATGTGCAGCTCCTCCATGGTCGACTCCCGCGACATGATCCAGGCCGCGAACACCGCGATCAGCAGGCCGCCCAGCGGCAGCATGATGTTGGCGGTCAGGTAATCGAGCAGGTCGAAGATCGTGCTGTCCCGGAACACCGGTATCATCGACAGCGGCTTGAACCCGGACCACAGGTTGAACGAGAACACCGTCAGCAGGCCGAAGGCCCAGGTCGCGAAGCCGGCCAGTACCGAGGCGGACACCCGGTTCATGCCCTTGTTCTCGACCAGCCAGGCCACCGCAGGCTCGATCAGCGAAATGGACGAGGACCAGGCTGCGAACACCAGCAGGATGAAGAACAGCATGCCGAAGAAGGCGCCGTAGGGCATGTGACCGAAGGCGATCGGCAGGGTCTGGAAGATCAGACCCGGCCCGGACCCGGGTTCCAGATTGTTGGCGAAGACGATGGGGAAGATGGCCATGCCGGCCAGCAGGGCGACCATGGTATCCAGCAGCGAAACGGTAATGGAGGTCCTGGCGATGGAGATCTTTTCCGGCAGGTAGGAGCCGTAGACCATGATGGCGCCCATGCCAAGGCTCAGCGTGAAGAAGGCGTGGCCCATGGCGATCAGCACGCCGTTGGCGGAGAGCCTGCTGAAATCGGCATGGAATAGAAAGCTGACGCCCTGCTCGAAGGCACCGCTGTTCCAGGCATAGCCTACCAGGACCAGCAGGATGAGGAACAACCCGGGCATCAACAGGCGTACCGCGTGCTCAAGACCGCTACGCACGCCACGCGCGACCACGACCATGGTCATGACCATGAACAGCGTGTGCCAGGTCAGCAGGCGCTCGGGAGTACCCACGAGGTCGTCGAAGATGCTCTGCACGCCATCGGCCGTGAGCCCGGTGAACATGCCGCTGGCGGCCCGAAACACGTAAGCCAGTGCCCAGCCCGCAATCACGCTGTAGTAGGACAGAATCAGGGCTCCGGCCAGGACACCGGCCCAGCCCAGCCACTCCCAGTGCCGGCTGGCCTGCTCCTCGACGGCGAGGTGACGCATGGTGTTGATGGGGCTGCGCCGGCCGCGGCGACCGATCAGCACTTCGGCCATCATGATGGGTATGCCGATGATGGCGATGCAAAGCAGGTAGACCAGCACGAAGGCGCCGCCGCCGTTCTCGCCGGTGATATAGGGAAATTTCCAGATGTTACCCAGACCGACGGCGGAACCGGTTGCCGCCAGAATAAACGCCAGCCGGCCGGACCATTGACCGTGTATGGGTTCGCGCTTGGTTGCCATTGTGCTTCTCCGGTCCCCCGTGCATCGGGCAGCACCGGCATTGTCCAAGAAATGCCCGGCTATCACAACCGCATCCGGCACGGTAAGATGCGGTCTGATCACGGAAAGTTGCATCCATGGCCAAGCAGAAATCCACAACCGGGTCGAGCACGATCGCGCTCAACAAGAAGGCTCGGCACGACTACTTCATCGAGGACCGCCTGGAGGCGGGTCTCGCGCTGCAGGGCTGGGAAGTCAAGAGTCTGCGGGAAGGCCGGGTGCAGCTGACCGACAGTTACATCATCGTCAAGAACAACGAGGCCTGGCTGCTGGGGTTTCGCATTGCCCCGCTGCTCAGCGCGTCGACCCACATCACCCCGGACCCGACCCGCACGCGCAAACTGCTGCTGCACCGGCGCGAACTCGATCGCCTGATCGGTGCAGTCGAGCGCAAGGGCTACACCCTGATACCGCTGGCGCTGTACTGGAAGCAGGGCCGGGCCAAACTCGAGATCGCGCTGGCCCGCGGCAAGCACAGCCACGACAAGCGGGCGGCGGAAAAGAGCCGCGACTGGGAACGCGAGAAACAGCGCCTGCTGCGCAAGCGCTGAACGGGCGCACGAGGACCCGCGGGCTCAGGGCGCCGTGGCGCCGCCGGCATCTCCGGTGATGTTGCCCGTCTGTCCGGAGCCGTTCATGCTGGCGATGTGCTCCAGCAGGCTGTCCAGACCCTTGTCATGGATCTCGCGGGCGAAACTCGAACGATGGGTCGCGACCAGGCTCACGCCTTCGACCGAGATGTCGTAGACCAGCCAGTCCTCGCCCGGCCTGTGCATGCGGAAGCCGAGTCGCACCGGCGGGCCGCCCGGCCGTTCGATCTCGGCGTCGACCTCAGCCCGGCCCGAAGCCAGGGTACCGCGCGCCGGTCCGATGGTGACCTTGTTTTCCCGATAGTCGCTGATGGAGCGCACGTAGGTATTGAGTAACAGTTGGCGGAATTCGCCGACGAAACGCGCGCGCTGCGTGTCGCTGGCACTGCGCCAGTATTTGCCGAGCACCCACTGGGCGGCGGCCTGGAAATCGATGTGCGGCAGGATATAGCGATCCGTCAGGGCACGCACCCGCCTGACGTCCCGCAACTGATCCGGATCCTTGCGAATCTCGGCGAGGAGCACATTGGTGACATCCTGCAGCATCTCTGCCGGACCGGGTCCGGTAGCCAGCGCGATGGCGGACGCCTGCAGCGTCCAGCACAGGATTACGGGATACAACAACTGCGGTTTCAGTCTTCTCATGACAGTGTTCTTCTTGTTGCAAAGCCGGTGCACAGCAGGACTGCGGCCCGCCCCGCACGGCGCGGGGGTGTTACGGTATACTGAATCTTATCAGGCCGAACGTCGCGGGCAACCTCGACCAAAGTCCAACGCCGCTTCAAATAACTGTAAATGAAAGGAAAACTGAAAGAACCCCGGGTCATCACCGACCATCGCCGCGAGCCGGTCTGCATCCTGCCGGCAGGCTTTTATTTTGACGACACGCGCTGGGAACGCATCTGGCAGCGGTTCGAGGAAAAGGGCGAGGCGCTCACCCACGCCGACCTGCGGCTGCTGTTCCCGGACGAACCGGTACTGCGGGAACGTAACACCTGAGCGCACCGCCGCCGGCCAAGACGACCCGCGGCGCAGGCAGCAGTTACCGGACGCGCTAGCTGCCCTCCCGCAACGCGGCGATGCGCTCCTCCAGCGGCGGATGACTCAGGAACAGGCGGCTCAGGCCGGCTTTCATGCCGCCGGCAATACCGAAGGCTGCGAATTCGCCGGGCAGGTCATGCGGCTGTTGCGCGCGCTGCAGCGCCTGCAGCGCGCCGATCATCTTCTGCCGGCCGGCCAGCGTCGCGCCGCCCGCATCCGCCCGGAACTCGCGCCGGCGCGAGAACCACATGACGATCATCGATGCCAGGATCGAAAGGAAGATCTGGGCCACGATCGAGGTGATGTAGTAGGCCGGCCCGTATCCCCGCTCGGTCTTGAACACCACGCGGTCTACCACGTGGCCGACCGTACGCGACAGGAAGATCACGAAGGTATTGACGACGCCCTGCAGCAGCCCCATGGTCACCATGTCGCCGTTACTGACGTGGCTGATCTCATGACCCAGCACCGCCTCGACCTCGTCGGCGTCCATGCTGGCGAGCAGGCCGGTACTCACCGCCACCAGCGCGCTGTTGCGGTTCATGCCGGTCGCGAAGGCGTTCGGCTCGGGCGCATTGAAGATGCCCACCTCCGGCATGCCGATCCCCGCCTGCTGCGCCTGGCGCCGGACGGTATCGACCAGCCATTGTTCCGTCCTGTTGGACGGCTGCTCGATGACCTGCACACCCATGGAGCGCTTGGCCAGGAATTTGGACATCGCCAGCGAGATGAAGGAGCCGGTGAAGCCGATCACCGCGGACATCACCAGCAGGGCCTGCAGGTTGAGATCCACGCCGTTCTGCGCCAGCACACCTTCCAGGCCCAGGAGCTGGAAAACCACGCTAACCACCACGAGTATCGCGGCATTGGTCGCCAGGAACAGAAATATGCGCATCATGGTCGGTCACCTCGCTGTGTGTCCGGATAGACAGTCCGGGCCGGGAATAATTCCCGCCTCAGCAGCCAGATATGGGAAGTCCAGTCGTATTTCAAGGGCGGAACTTTTCGCCGAGTGTGCTATCTTAGCATCAGCTTTAGGGGGCGACCTGGCTTCGACGTGGGTTGCGAAACCTGAGGTGCATGCCGAGGCGCAGAGGACCTCGTTAATCCAGCTGCAAACTTATAGTTGCCAACGACGACAACTACGCACTCGCTGCTTAAAACCCAGTAGGGTGCCGTCTGACCGGAGCCGTGCTTGTGCGTCCGGCGCCCCTCGGGGCACTCAGGCGTCGACTCTCACAAGATCGCGACAACGCACGTCCGGGGCCGAGTCGTTAAAACCTTACCGGAATCGCTGGTTGTCTTCCCTGCCCGTCGGGTAGCAGCCAGTTAAATTAATAGACCGGGATAAGCATGTAGAGCCGATGGCAGAGGACTTGCGGACGCGGGTTCGATTCCCGCCGCCTCCACCATTAAACGAAAATGCCACCCCCTGCGGGTGGCTTTTTCGTTAATGCGCGAAGCAACCGGAAAGCGGACCCGCGTAGCGGGTGAGTTTCCAGTGCACAGGGATCTGCAGGTGCCGCGCAGGCCAGGGATGGCCGGGAGCGGCTCCCCGCCTTAAATCAAACCGGACAGTGCGTACCGAAAAGATACACCAGTCAGTCGTTCCCGGGGCGCAACGCTCAAAAAACAACCATGCCCTAGATTGCGCAGGAATATTCATCTCTGAGTCCGGTCTAATCCTGAGTTGGCGGCATGCGGACGGACCCTCAGACGCCAAGGAAATCCTCCAACTGCGGCTGATCCCTGCGGTTGGCAAGCGTCCTCCAGGGCGAAGCGGGTGCGCATTCAAGGACTCCCACACAGCGGCAAACCGAATCACCTCTCCCCGCCAGCCAGCCAGCGCGTGCAGAGCGCGGCTGGGTAATAGCCAGGCAATTGTGACCGGTCCGTAACATTTTTATACCGAATATAAAGACTTAACAGAAGCAGCCGCTATTCGCCTCGTGTCACCGGTGCGTCATAGCACCTGGTCCTGCATGGAGGGTACCTGAATGAAACGCATACGGTGGTCAAATCCGCTGGCCTGGTTACTGCTGCTGGTCTGCGCTGCCGCACCCGCACTCGGGGATAAGCGGTTTTCCGAATCGTGGCACGCACAAGACTCTGAACATTCATCCCGCCGGGATTCCGCCCACAACCACGATGACCGCAATACGAGCGAGCACGATCAGCGTCGGCACCGCTATGATGATCACGGACATGCAACGGGTCCGCATCATGACCTGTGTAAAAGCGACGAAGACAATTCGATATTCGAGATACCTCCTACGGGAATCGCAAGTTCGGTCTGGGAAGACGGAACCATCGGGCTGGTAATTCCAATCGAAAATAAATCTGCGGGCCCATTGCATGACGTGGTCGTAACCGAGGTCAAGGTGGCCAACGCCGTCACGAAGGATCCGGCCGCGGAGGTGGCGCTCGGGGACGTCAGCACGGAGGAACTCAAACTCGTCAATGCACAGGTCAAGGATATCGATGGCCAACTGCAGGGTAAGTATCGCGTCATAGTACACGGCCACTACAGCAGTCTGTCACGTGTTTGCCAGTTCACGGTCAAGGGATTTGTTGCTCCTCGCAGAGCTGGCAATGGCGATATCTTCCCGGGCAAGGACGGGACCATGAGCGTGCTTACTCCGGCAGATGCAGACTATCCGCAACCGCCCGAGATCGATCAGGCGGAGGAATTCAACGATGAGTCGCCAATCCTGATCCCGCCCGGACCGTTCCGCCAGCTGTTCCAGCCCACCCCCACGTCCACCCCCGCCGCAGCGGCGCCAGCGGGTGGCGCCCTGGTGGACATCGACCAGAACAGCAATTCGAGCAGCAGGAATGCGGGTATCCCGCCGGACCCCAACGCTGCGCGCAGTGCCGATGGTATCGGCAGCGTGAACGGTGTGGTGCTGGCAACGTTCAATACCGGTATCAGTTACTCGCTCGATGGCGGTGCCAGCTTTACGGACGTCAACCTGTTCATCCCGGTTGCCGGGCAACCGTGGAGAACCACGTTCTTCCCGCAAAGCGATGGCGGCCTGTGCTGCGACCAGATCGTCATCTACGTGCCACAGTACAACCTATTCGTCTGGCTGCTGCAGTACTGGCCAGTCTCCGTGACCACGACGAATCCTGACGGTACGCAGACCACGACGATCACGCAATCGAGCCGTCTGCGCATCGCCTGGGCGACACCGGAAGCGATCGCGACGGATTTCTTCAACGCCTGGAGGTTCGGCGATCTCACGGCGACGGCCGTGCCAGGCGTTTCCTCCGGCCTGGGGACGGCTGCCAACGAACATCTCGACTATCCTGACCTGGCGTACTCCGGGCAATTTCTGTACGTCGGCGTCGACCGCGGCTGGCCCAATGCACCACGCTCCATCTACGCTGATCGACGCATCGTCGCCAGGCTGAATCTGGCGCAGATGGCAGATCCGGCGTCGACCGAGGTGAACTACAACTATAATGAATACCCCGGCAACGGCCTGAACAAGTCCCATTTCGTGCAAGGGGCCCCGGATCGCATGGTGCTTGCCGGACTCGACAACACAAGCAGTCTACGGGTCTATACCTGGGAAGACAGCGCCGGATCTGCCTCTGCCTGGACCACGGGTATAAGTTCGATCACCACCAGCTACACCGAGACGGCGCCCGACGGTATCGATTGGTACGCGGCATCCTTCCCGGGGAACATCACCGGGGCCACCTGGCGCGACGGGAAATATATCTTCGCCTTCGATGGCGGCATCAATGGCGCAGGCAGGCCGCGGCCCTACGTCCGGCTCGAAACGGTTACACCGGATACCGTGCCGATCCTGGGTTTCCCCTTCGTCTTCGCATCAGATGAATACGATATCTGGAATACCGATTATGCCTTCGGTATGGCTGCACTCGGAACCCAGGGCATGGAGATCGGCCTCGGACTCGCCGTCGGCGGCGGCACGATCGGTTACCCGCAGTTCGCGGTCGGCTACAAGGACGATTTCATCGTGTACACCGTGACCGCCACCACCGCGACGCAATCGTTCCTGGTCGATACGGATGGGGACGGTGTCGGCGATACCGCACGCACCCGCTTCGGAGACTATTTCTCCGTTCGCCCCATCCCCGGCAGCGTGGATGCCGGTTTTGCGGCGGAGTCATACGATGTCGTGACCGGACCAAGTGCTATCACAAGATATACCGAGTTCAGCCGCCCGGAAATTCCCGGTCCGTTCTGAATACAGCATGAATGGGGGCAGATTCCCTTGATTCGTACCGGTGTTGACGAGTCGATCGAGTCTGCCCCCTGGCGTCTTCAGCATATGTGACATTCGTCTCCGGCTATTCGGCCACACCCGTGACAACCTGCCACGCCACCGCGGCCGCGGGCATCAGCGCATGTGAATTCCGTCTTACCTTGCGATGCCCGGCCGGCGCGTCGACGTGAGCCCCGGCAACCACATCCCTGCACCTCCGTACAATGTGCAGCCCGACACCCGGGAGGTATAAAGAAATCGTACCCGGTATTCCGGCTCGTGTGTCGCCAACCCTCACTTCGGCAGCACACGGTTGACCTAACCGGCCGGCCCGACATTGCATGGTGCAGCATCCCTGCACGTGTCAGCCGGAACGCTGCAGAACGTTCGCCACGCCCCGGCAGGGTCACAGCGAAACGGTCCGCGGACAGCGCCACCGGCGCCCCAACAATAACAACGCAGAGAACAACAATGGAATACCGATCACTCGTGGCAACATTACTCGGCTGCATTCTCCTGGCGGGACTGTCACCTGCAAACGCCGCGCTCATATCCGGCGACGGGGACGAGGCATGCTTTTCCCCACTGCTGCCCGGCGCAGGCCCGAATTGCACCGCCCAAAACGTGACCCTGCATCCCGGCTGGCAACCGAACAACCCGATGGGGAACGGCGCCCAGTGGATCTCGTATGCGGACACCGGCTATCTCGGCTCGACCCTCGCAGTAGCGCCCGGCGGCGACGTGACCAATAGCGTCATGCAGATTCGCGAGTCGATTACCGGCGTCACTGCCGGCGCTCGCCTGATCCTGAACGTCTGGGCGGACGATACGGCCGACATCGCGCTGCGATACGATGATGGTTCCGGGGAATTCACCGGCGCCCAGCTCACTACCCTGTTCGCCCCCAACTTCACGCAGGACCACTACTGCACGAACGGCCCGATCGGCTGCGAGCCCGGCGAAGGCGCCCGAATCGAATACGTGTTCACACCGGCCGACATCGCCCTCGCCGGCACCGGCGAATTCTATCTGCTATTCACCACCTTCCAGGTCGGTAGCGGCACGACGAACCACGACAATCCGTTTGGCCTGCTGTACTCCGGCCAGATCAGCACCGTCCCGCTGCCGCCGGCGTTCTGGCTCTTTGGCTCCGGCATGCTGGGGCTGGCCGCTTGCGCCAGACGCCGGCAGTCCGGTACTGCCTGCCGCGCGCACGTCTGAACCCCCGTCCGTGCGCTGCCGCCTGGGATCGGGTGGGCGGCGTCGGAACACGCCCCCCTGCCCGGGCATACCGGACTGCAGCCGCATCCGGCTGCAGTCCGGCCGGAGCGGTCCGATGGCCTATCGCAATTTAAGTAAATTACCAATTCCTGATCCATATCAAATCACGCAACCTGGCCAAGGCGCATCATGGCCTTGACCGGCAGCCGAATCGGAGTAATAATGAGAACCATTCTCACTTACGAATCTTTGAGAATATCTCTGTATGTTACTGAATGACATGATTAATCTATCCCATCTCGGCATCGGCGAACGGGCCTATATCACCGGGATCCACGCCCCGGACAGCGTGCGTCAGCGCCTGCAGTCGATGGGACTTCGCACCGGGCGCGAGGCTGAAGTCATCCGCAGCCCCAGGCTCGGTCCCATGCAGATCCGTGTAGGAAGCGTCCACCTGATCATGCGCCGCCGTGACGCGGCGTGCGTTGCCATCACTGCCGTCCGGTGAAACGCTTTGCCATTGTCGGCATGCCCAATACGGGCAAATCGACGTTTTTCAATCGCATCACCGGCTCCTCCTCCCGTGTCGGCAACTGGCCCGGCGTCACCATCGACCTGCTGAGCGCGCGCATTGTGCTGGGGGGCGAGGCCGTCGAGGTGGTCGACCTGCCCGGCATCTACGACCTGCACGGATTCTCCGAGGACGAACAGATCGTCCGCAACTTCCTGGAGAACAACCCGGTCGATCTGATCGGTGTCATCCTGAATGCCAGCCAGCTCGACCACCAGCTGCCTCTGGCGCTGCAGATCGGCAAGCTCGGCATCCAGCCGGTGATACTGCTCAACATGATCGACGAAGCCGACCAGCTCGGCATCCGGATCGATGCCGCGGCGCTCGCCACAGACCTGCAGTGCCCGGTGCACGTCATGAGCGCACGCCACGGCACCGGCTTCAACGCGGTACGCGAAACGCTTACAAACTGCCTCGGATCGGCACGGCCAACGCCGCTTGCCGACATGCGCAACCACCTGCACGCCGATGATGAAATCGTCCAGCGCTCGGATGCGCTGATCAGCCGCTACGTGTCCGCGCCCGGCAAACTGGTGCGCCGAGTCACGGAACGCATCGACCGGGTCCTGCTGCATCCGGTGTTCGGCCTGCCACTGTTTTTCGCCGTAATGTTCCTGGTCTTCCAGGCCGTATATACGCTGGGCAGCCCGCTGCAGGATGCGGTGGCTTACGTGCTCGAACAGATCAAGATCAGCGCCTTGCTGCCGTTGCAGGGCATCCTGCCGGCGGCGCTGTATGGCTTCCTGATCGACGGCCTCTATGACGGTATCGGCACCGTGGCGTCGTTCGTACCCGTGATTATCCTGTTCTTCTTCATGATGGCCGTCGTCGAGGACAGCGGTTACCTGGCACGCGCGGCCTTTCTCACTGACTCCCTGATGGCACGCATGGGCCTGGATGGCAGGGGATTCGTCATGCTGCTGATGGGTTTTGGCTGCAATGTGCCGGCGCTGATGGGCACGCGCGTGATGCGCAGCCGCGGTCTGCGCTGGCTGACCATGCTGGTGATACCGTTCTCGCTGTGCTCGGCGCGCCTGCAGGTCTTCGTCTTCATCACCACCGCCCTGTTCGCACCGCACCAGGCACCGGTGGTGCTGTTCTTCCTGTACCTGGCCAGCTTCGCTGCCGCGTTCGTGACGGCCGCGGTGTTCGGCAGGCGTCTCAAGAGCGACGAGCCATTCGTGCTCGAACTGCCGCCGTACCGGGCGCCCCTGCTGAAACAGGTACTGCTGCGTGGCTGGCACGAAATCTCTCACTTCCTGCGGCGCGCCAGCACGTTCATCATCAGCGGCGTGGTACTGGTCTGGCTGCTGACACATTATCCGGCCGGCGCCACACCCGGCGGTGCCGACACCTGGGCTGGCATGTTGGGCAGCTGGCTGAAACCGGTACTCGATCCAATCGGCATCGGCGCCGCCATGTCGGTCGTCCTGCTGTTCGGATTCGTGGCCAAGGAGATCGTGATCGGTGCGATGGTCGCCATGACCGGACTGGAAGGGACCGCCCTCAACGGCTACCTGGCCACCCAGATGGATCTGGTACAGGCGGTCAGTTTCATGCTGTTCGTGCTGTTGTACACCCCCTGCCTGTCGACGCTGGCCACGCAACTGAGCGAATCGCGCAGCTGGCGCTTTACCGGCATCAGCCTGGCCTGGTCGCTGGCGCTCGCCTGGTTCGTGTCCTTCGCCTTCTACCAGGGTGCGCGCGCACTGGGTTACTAGAACCTGGTGCACGAGCCCGCACGGTCGCGGCTGAGCTGGCGCACGCAGTATGCTGCGGCAGGTGCCGGACCCGCTCTGCCCGGCCTTGTAATACCCCGTCGCACCCTCATCTGGGTGGTATGGTCATACGACACACCCTACAGGAGGCACTGCCATGACGCTGGTACGCTACGAACCGATCAGGATGATTGGTCGTTTTAACAGGGATTTCAGCAACTTTCTCGCCGGCGACCGCGCCAAGGAAGCGCGCGGCTGGGTACCGACGGTGGACATACGCGAAGAGGACAACCGCTTCGTTCTGTTTGCGGACATACCCGGCGTGGCACGCACGGACATCGATATTTCCCTCGAGGACGGTGTGCTCACCGTCAAGGGCGAACGCCAGCGGCCGTCCGCCGACGCTGCCGGCGGCTGGCGCCATCGCGAACGCCGGCATGGGGGGTTCCTGCGCCGCTTTACCCTGCCTGACAGCGTGGACAGTGCGAGCATCAGCGCCACGGTGAAGGACGGCGTCCTGCAGATCGAGATTCCGAAGCAGGCACAGCTGCAGGCCCGCAGGATCAGTGTAAGCTAACACGCTGCCGGGGTGTGCGCGGTCGCGGGACGATACGCGGCCGCGCACGCAGCTGGCGGTTGCGCGATCGCATGAAGCAGTTCTCCGAGGCCTGCGAGCAGAACAAGGCGCCCATCCTCGCCGTCCTGCGCGGTGCGTTCGGCAGTACGCGCCGGGTGCTCGAAATCGGCAGCGGAACAGGCCAGCATGCCGTCCATTTCGCCCGCCACCTGCCACACCTGCAGTGGCAGCCGAGCGACCTGAGCGCCAGCCACCCGAGCATCAACGCCTGGATCGCGGACAACCCGCTGGCCAACCTCGCACCGCCCCTGGCGCTCGACGTCACGACCGGGCCGTGGCCACTCCAGGCGTACGATGGCGTATTCAGCGCCAATACCACCCACATCATGCACTGGCCGGCAGTCTGCGCCATGTTTGCCGGCATCGGCGGTCTGCTGGAGCAGGCCGGCGTGTTCTGCCTGTACGGTCCGTTCAATTACGGCAACGCCTACACCAGCGCGAGCAATGCGCGCTTCGATGACTGGCTGAAAACACGCGACCCGGCCAGCGGCATCAGGAATTTCGAGGATCTCGATGCCCTGGCGCGGCGCCACGGCATGCATTTAGCGGATGATCACGAGATGCCGGTCAACAACCGCCTGCTGGTCTGGCGCAAGACCGGCAGGATGCAGGAGACAGCCGCACGGCAGCTATAAAAAACCGGCCCTGGTTCGCACCAGGGCCGGCAGCGGGAAACTTCACAAATGACGGTGTCGGGGCCGCCAGATAGTGAGGTCAATTATCGAATTGTGAAGTCACCCAGGGGATCGTTACCAGTGCCAGGGCGATGGCCACCACGTACTCCTTGGTCAGATGCAACCCTTCGATGAGGGACAGCCCGGGATCGCCCAGTAGATAGATCACGACAGCAACGCCTAATATCCTGTTCATGCCTTCGCTCCTGCAACATCCCAACCACTGTTGCTAGCTTATCGGCAGCGCCGGCCAAATATCCGTGACGCGCACCTGTTACGGGTGTGAGCGGTATCGCAATTCAGGCAGAAAACACGGCATGGCGGGTTACAGCGCGGACAGCGGGCGATTGCCACCCGCGCGCTGCATCATTCCTGCGGCAGATGGCCGCGGTTGCGGGCCGTGGCCGGCGGCAAGACTTCGTCGAGCTGCGTGCGTGAATCCTGTCGCGCCGCAACACGCCTGATCCCCTCCTCGTCCAGGAGATCCTGCAGCGTGATCTCGCCGAGAAAGGCGTGGATGCGCCGGCCGAGGTCCGTCCAGAGATCGTGCGTCAGGCACTGCTCCCCGTCCTGGCAGTTACCAGCACCGCTGCAGCGGGTGGTATCAATCGGCTCGTCGACTGCGGCGATCACTTCGGCCACCGCGATACGCCGTGGCGGGTGGTTGAGCGAATAGCCACCACCGGGGCCGCGCGTACTTTTGACGAGGTCGTTCTTGCGCAGGCGCGTGAACAGCTGTTCCAGATAGGACAACGAGATATCCTGGCGCTGCGAGATATGCGACAGGCTGACCGGACCCGCCTGCTCGTGGAATGCAAGATCGAGGATAGCGGTAACTGCGTAGCGTCCCTTACTGGTCAATTTCATGCCGTTGTTCCCGCGCCGCCATCAGCGTCGAAAGTGTCACAAGCCCGCCGCCGCGTCAAGATTCGGAAGAAGACTTGCCATGCGGTTCGTGCAGGTCGAATGCCGTATCGATTTCCTCCTCGTCCACATGCTTGAGCGCGCACGGGCCGAGGTCCGGCAGTTTGATATCGCCGATCTCCGCGCCGAGTTCCTTGAGTCCCCGGCACATCTCTTCCAGACGCTGGTCCATGGCATGAATGTGATCGAGGATACCGTTGACCGCGGTCGCGACCGGATCCGGCATATCACTCGTGGTGCCGTAGGCATCGAAACCCATCTTCCTGGCAATGGCCTGGCGCTTTTCGTCCGGCTCGGGGTGCGGCCTCACCAGCCGCCCCGGCACACCGACCACCGTCATGCCCGCCGTCACGCCTTTCAATACCACGGCGTTCGAACCGATGCGAACGCCGTCCTCGATGGTGATCGGCCCGAGCACCTTGGCGCCGGCACCGATGACGACATTGTTGCGCAGGGTCGGATGGCGCTTGCCCTTGTCCCAGCTGGTGCCGCCCAGCGTGACACCGTGATAGAGCGTGCAGTCGTCGCCGATTTCGGTGGTTTCCCGATGACCACACCCATGCCGTGGTCAATGAAGAAGCGTCGGCCGATCACCGCCCCCGGGTGGATCTCGATCCCCGTGTACCAGCGCGCGATGTTGGAAAACACCCGCGCCAGCCATTTCAGGCCGTGCGTCCAGAGCCAGTGACTCCAGCGGTGCATCAGCACCGCATGAATACCCGGATATGTAGTCAGGATTTCGAAGGTATTGCGTGCCGCCGGGTCACGGTCGAATACGCAACGGATATCTTCTCGGATTCTGTCAAACATACGCTTCTGTCAGTTCGGGATACCTGCATCCCACAGTGTATGACAGACCCACTCGCGGGGACAGCGATACCGCCGCTAGCGGCCCCGTCTGACGGCCTGCTGCGCGGCTGCCAGGATACCGCGCAGGATGTTGATCTCGTTCTCGTCCGGCCTGACGCGGCTGTACAGCCGCCGCAGCCGGCGCATGAGCTGGCGCGGGTTGTCGGGATCGAGAAAGGCCAGCTCGAGCAGCGTCTCCTCCAAGTGCGTGTAAAACCGCTCCATCTCCCCGGCACTGACGGGCAGCTGTTCCGGCGCGTCGGCCGCTGCCGGGCCCTGCGCCACCAGTATTTCATAGGCGATGATCTGCACGGCCGCCGCCAGATTCAGTGAGGCAAAGTCCGGGTTGGTCGGTATCCGCACCAGGTACTGGCAACGATCGATCTCGGCGTTGCTCAACCCCGACTGCTCGCAGCCGAACACCACGGCCACCTCACTGTGCGCGCTCTCCGCACAGGCACGCCGGGCACATTCAGCGGGACTCAGCACCGGACAGGGCAGACTGCGCGTCCTGGCGCTGGCACCGAGTACCAGAACACACTCCTGCGTTGCTTCCGCCAGGCTGGCGCAAACCTGCGCGGCGGCAAGCACGTCATCCGCGCCGGATGCCCGCGCCGTGGCCTCTGCGTGGGGGAAGAGCTTCGGCTGCACGAGGTAGAGCCGGGTCAGGCCCATGGTTTTCATGGCCCGCGCCACCGCCCCGATATTCCCGGGATGGCTGGTATGACTCAATACCACGCGGATGCGATCTAGCATGGGTCGCCGGCATCAGGTGGACTGTCCGAGACAGAATGCGACCAAATCCTCGAGCAGGCGGGTGACCGCGCGGTTGGCCGCCTGGACCCCGCCATAGGCATCCTCGGAAGCCGACGGCTCACGGATGTCGAACAATTGTGTCGCGACCACGCGGTGCGCATCGAGATCGACCAGCTGGGCGCGCAGGGTCACGTGCATTTCGGCAGGATGGCGGGTGAAATCCTGATAAAAGGACAGCAGCTCGGAATCGAGGCGCAGCTGGGCCGTTACCTGCCCGGGGCTGGCATACAGCGCCTGATAGCGTCCACTGGCGTTGAACGCCTCCGCCAGCAGCGGGGCCAGCATGCGCGCCGGGGTATCGGCCCAGCTGCTGCGCGTGTAATAGCGCAGGCCGAACTCCTGCTGCATGTAGGCTATCCGCGTCGTGTCGTAGGCGCCATGCGCCCGCGGCCGCGCGATCAGCAGCACCGGCACGCCGGCAGCGGGAGTGCGTATCGCAGCCGGTGTATATTCGAGCAGATACTTGTCCAGCGCCGCTGGTTTCGGCTCAGGCAGTATGGAGCACGCCGCCAGCAGCAGCACCATGACAAGACTGCAGAGCAATTTTCCCCTAGACGACACCATAACTATTCTCCCGGCCCCGGCGCCTCCAGCTCCCGACCATACAGCAGGGCACGGGGGTCGTTCTCGAGTTGTTCGCTGACACCCTTCAGGGTATCAGTCAGGGTACGCAGCTCGCCGACCAGCGAACCCACTTCCGGCAGTGTCTGCCGGCTGAACTGCTGCACGCCGCTGCCCGCGACATAGCGATCGAGGTGCTCGCTCACAGCCGCTATCCTGTCCGCCATACCCGCTACCGCGCGCGCCGTTTGTTCCAGCTGCGCGAGCAGGGGATCCAGCCGGGCGGCGGCCGCCGCGCTGCTGTGCAGGGTGCGGGCGCCGTCCTCTACCATGCGGCCGAGTTCGGCCTTGCGCGCGACGAGCGTGCCGGTCACGGCTTCTATATTGGCGATGACCTGCCGGAGATTCTGCCGGCCTTCGGCGTCGAGCAGCCGCGCCAGGTTGCTGATGAGTATATTCAGGTTGCCCATCAGTTCGGTACCGCTCATGTCCAGGCGCTCGAAAAAGGACGGCGCCGAGCGTATGACCGGATATTCCTCGCCCTCCTTCGCCACCAGCACCGGCGAGTCGAGGCTGCCGCCCTTGAGGTCGACGAAAGCGATGCCGGTCAGCCCCTGCACCGCCAGCTCCGCCTGCGTATCCTCGCGAATCGGCGCGGTCGACACCACGTCCAGTGTCAGCTGTACCTGGTCGGGCACCTCGGGATTCAGCCCGATACCGGTCACCTTGCCGACGTCCACGCCGCGATACTTGACCGGGGCGTCGAGGTAAAGGCCGGATACCGATTCGTCCAGATAGACCCGGTAGGTGGTGTAATGCGTGGTGTAATCGCCCAGCGCCAGCCATAGGGTCACACCCATCCAGACCAGACCCAGCAGGATCACGAACAGGCCTACCAGCGCATTGTTCAGCCGTTTTCCCATTTCCGCTCCCTTGCGCTGCGGGCCCGCGGCCCCTCGAAATACTGCCTGATGTGCGGCTGCGTCGATCTGGACAGTGCCTCCATGGAATCGACGCCCTGCAGTTTACCATCACCCAGCACGGCGACCCGGTCGGCCACATCCCACAGCGAATCGAGATCGTGCGTCACCATCAGCACGGTCAGGCCGAGCATGTCCTTGAGCTTGAGCACGAGCTGGTCGAACTGGCCGGCACTGGTCGGGTCCAGACCCGAGGTCGGTTCGTCCAGGAACAGGATCTCCGGATCCAGCGCCATCGCCCTGGCCAGCGCGGCGCGCTTGATCATGCCGCCGCTGAGCTCGTTCGGGTAGAGCATGGCTGCTTCCGGTTTCAGTCCGGCCTGGGCCAGCTTGACCCGCGCGAGGGCATCGATCATGCGCCCGTCCAGACGGGTATGCTCACGCAGGGGGAAACCGACGTTCTGCAGCACCGTCAGACCGCTGAACAAGGCCCCCTGCTGAAACAACACACCGAGGCGCCGCCGCAGCGCGTTGGCCGCGGCCTCGCGGATACCGATCAGCTCGGTATCGAAGAGGCGCACGGACCCGCCATCCGGCACCTGCAGCATGATCATCTCGCGCATCAGCGTGCTCTTGCCGCTGCCGCTGCCGCCGACCAGCGCCAGTACCTCGCCACGATACACATCGAGGTCGATGCCGTCATGAATGACCCGGTTGCCGAACACCGTGCGCACCCCGCGCAGACTGATGATGACCTCGCGCGCTGACGCTGCCGGCTGGTCCCCGACCGTGGCTGTCCCGGACGTCATCCCGCTCACACGCCCATCAGGCTGAAGAGGATGGAGAACATGGCATCGACGATGATCACCAGGAAGATCGATTGTACGACGCTGACCGTGGTATGACGACCGACGCTCTCGGCGCTGCCCTCGACCCGGAAGCCCTGGTAACAGCCGACGATGGCGATGATGGCCGCGAATACCGGCGCCTTGCCGACGCCGATCATGAATGTCGAATAACTTATGGCTTCCTCGAGCCGGTCGATGAAGGCGTGGTAGCCGATACCCAGCTGGGCGTTGGCCATGAACATGCCGCCGAACACCGCCAGCACATCCGCAAAGATGGTGAGCAGCGGCATCACCACGAACAGCGAGAGCAGCTTGGGCAGGACCAGCAGGTCGACCGGCGGGATACCGATGGTTTGCAGCGCCGCGATCTCCTCGCGCACCTGCATGGTGCCGATCTTCGCCGCGTAGGCGGAGCCCGTCCGGCCGCATACCAGGATGGCGGTCAGCAGCGGCGCCAGTTCGCGCAGCATGGAGTAACCGACCAGATCGGCGATGTAGATGTTGGCGCCGTAGAGCTTGAGCTGCACCGCGCCCTGATAGGCGATCACCACGCCCATCAGGAAAGACAGCAGGCCAACGATAGGCAGCGCATTGACACCGGTCAGCCACATGTCGTCGAAGAGTTCCTGCCAGCGCACCCGTCCCGGATGGCGCAGCGCCCCGAGCAGGGCGAGGATGGACGATCCGATGAAGGCGAGGAAACCGACCAGGTCGTCGCCGATGCGGGCGATGTGATCTGCGAGCGGTGTGGCCGGGCGCGGTGCCAGCGTGCGCTCCGCATCCGTCGCCTCGGCGGCGATGAATTCGACGAGCCGCTCCCAGGCCGGCCGGAAGGACCGCAGGCGCATCTCGCCGCCGGCCGCCTCGACGCGCCTGCCCAATTGCAGCAACAGCCAGGCGCCGGCGGAGTCGAGCGCGGTGACCGCGGCACCGTCGATGATCACCTCGCGGTCTGGTGGCAGCGCGATCGCCTCCATCCCGGCGCGCAGCGTGGCAATATTGCCGATGGTCCAGCGGCCGCTGCAGACCAGTGCGTCCGCGGCGGTGCTGACGGTTGCTGGACCGGCATCCGGATCAGTCATGCGGCAAGTCTCGGGGATATGGCGGCCTGATACAAGCCCCGCCCGTCAGCTCACGCGGATTCGAAACCAAAGCTCATGACATCCGCGACATCGGCTGCATTGGTGGCGAGCATCAGCAGGCGGTCGATACCCAGCGCCACACCGGCGCACTCGGGCAGCCCCGCCGCCAGCGCGGCCTGCAGGTGTTCATCGACTGGCATCGCCGGCAGGCCGTGGTACTCGCGCATCCGGTTTTCCTGATCGAAGCGCATGCGTTGCTCGTGCACGTCCGCCAGTTCGTGGAAGCCGTTGGCCAGCTCCACGCCGTTGAGATACACCTCGAAGCGCGAAGCAACGGGAGGATTGCCGGGACGCAGCCGCGCGAGCGCCGCCTGGCTTACCGGATAATCCCGGATGAAGATCAGTTCCGCACCGAGCCGCGGTTCGATGATATGGGTCATGACCAGTTCCAGCCAGGTATCCAGGTCCGCCCCCTGCATACCGACCGTCTCGATGCCGGCCCGGGACGCAAGCACGGCCTGCAGCGCCTCCGGCGTGGTATTGAACGGATCGAGCTGGACATATTCCCGGAATAGATCGCGGTAACGCCAGTGATAGACCCCTCTGATCGGGAAGATCCCTTCGAGCACCTCGATCACGAGACGCTCGACATCCTGCATCAGATCGAGATGGTTGTACTGGACGCGATACCACTCCAGCATGGTGAATTCGGGGTTGTGCCGCGGCCCGTACTCACCGTCGCGAAACACCTTGCAAAGCTGGAAGATCGAGCCGCTGCCGGCCGCCAGCAGCCGCTTCATCGCGTACTCCGGTGAAGTCTGCAGGTACAGGGTGGACCCGCTGCGCTTGCCAGGACCGAAGTAGCGCGTGGCAAAACTCGCCAGGTGCGGTGACGTGGCGGCTGCCGCGGAGAGCATGGGTGTCTCGACCTCCAGCACCTCCGCGCGCGCGAAATAGGCGCGCACGCGCGCGAGCACCATGGCCCTGAGTTTCAGGGTCTCCAGCGTCGCGGTCGGTTGCCAGTCCTGTTGCGCTTGCACGGTCCGGAACGGAGTAGCTGTGCGGTTCTAGTCCTTGGCGCGGGCGACATACTCGCCGGTGCGCGTATCAATCTTCAGGGTTTCGCCGATCTCGATGAAGAGCGGCACGCGCACCACCGCGCCGGTTTCCAGCGTTGCCGGTTTACCGCCGCCGCCGGACGTGTCGCCGCGAACGCCCGGATCGGTTTCGGTTACGGTCAGGTAGACGAAATTGGGTGGCGTCACCGCCAGCGGCACGCCGTTCCAGAGTGTGACCTGGCACATGTCCTGCTCCTTGAGCCAGAGCGTGGCATCGCCGACCGCGGCGGCATCGGCTGCCTGCTGCTCGAAGGAATTCGGGTCCATGAAGTGCCAGAACTCGCCGTCGTTGTAGAGATACTGCAGGTCGACGTCCATGACATCGGCCGCCTCGACCGTTTCACCGGACTTGAAGGTCCGCTCGATGACACGGCCGGTCTTGAGGTTGCGGATCCTGACGCGGTTGAAAGCCTGCCCCTTGCCGGGCTTGACGAACTCGTTTTCAATGATGGCGCACGGGTCGCCGTCGAGCATGATCTTCAGGCCGCCCCTGAATTCATTGGTACTGTAGGTTGCCATGTATACTCTCGGACAGAGATGAGTGGAAAATGACGGCTATGATACCCGGAATACCTGGCCCGGAACACCGGCCGGAGTGGCAGGCCCTGCTGGCACGGTCGGTCAGGTCAGTCGACGAACTCCTGCGCCTGCTCGATATCGATCCGGCCAGCCACCCGGTCCGCCCCCTGGTCGGCGGATTTCCATTGCGGGTCCCGCGCGGCTTCGTCGCGCGCATGGCCCGGGGCGACATCAACGACCCCCTGCTGCGCCAGGTACTGCCCGTCGACGAGGAAACCCGGCCGATCGAAGGCTACCTGCCCGATCCGCTGCAGGAAGCCGCCGCCATGCCCTGCCCCGGCCTGCTGCACAAGTACCACGGACGCGCCCTGCTCACGCTGACCGGCGCCTGTGCGATCCATTGCCGTTACTGTTTCCGCCGCCATTTCCCCTACGCGGACGCGAACCCGGCCGGCGTACACTGGGAGCAGGCCCTCGCTTACCTGGCAGCTCACCCCGACATCCACGAAATCATACTCAGCGGCGGCGACCCGCTCAGCCTGCCTGATGAGCGGCTGCAGCAGCTCACCGAGCGCCTGTCCGCGCTTGCGCACCTGCGCACCCTGAGGCTCCACAGCAGGCTGCCGATCGTGCTGCCGGAACGTATCGATGCCGGCCTGCTGGCATGGCTCGGCCGGCTGCGCTTCAGGGTGGTCATGGTGGTACATTGCAATCACCCCAACGAAATCGATGCCCCGGTCCGCGCGGCCCTGCAACAGCTCGCCCGCGCCGGTGTCACGCTGCTGAACCAGTCGGTGCTGCTGCGCGGCGTGAACGATGACGCCGCCACTCTCGTGCAACTGAGCGAAAGCCTGTTCGCCGCGGGTGTGCTGCCGTATTACCTGCACCGGCTCGACCGCGTGCAGGGAGCGGCACACTTCGAGGTGGCTGCGGAACGTGCCTGCGCACTGTACAACGCCGTGCATGCGGCACTGCCCGGTTATCTGGTGCCGCGGCTCGTCGAGGAAGTTCCGGGAAAACCGGGGAAGATGCCCGTCTGCAGAACCTGACAGCAACCGCCGCGTTACATATACTTGCGCGCTGACAGACACGCAAGCGCACACAGTGACGTAACGCAGCACAGGCAGCATTGGTCATGGAACTCCAGCTCCCGGAACGCAAGAAGCCGGCCCACAACAACTTCAATACCATTCCCGAAGCCGTCAAGCGCTGGGTCGATGACCTGCCGCTGCTCAATACCGAACTCACCCGCCAGCTGCTGGGCAAGGCGCTGAACGAAGTCAACTCGCTGCACATCCCGACAGAACACCGCTACGCGGCGCTGGAACTGATGGCGACATCGGTACTGTGCGTCACCGATGCGCTCAGGAAGCAGTTCCTCGGCAAGGCGCTGCCGTTGCAGGAAGGCGAGATGAATGCAGCGGTCGAGGCGCTGGAAATCTGCAACAGCATGGCCACGGGTTACCGCATTCTGGCGGACGACCTCGGGAGGAAACCGTATCAAGACACCCAGCTCGCGACCGCGCTACACCGGTCGCTGCGCTATCTGAGCGAACTGCTGCTCATCCATTACCAGATTTACATCCAGTATCCGGACAATTTGTGGAAAAGCATCCACGCGCTGTACGCGCTGGCCGAGGAATGCGGCATCACGCTGCTCCCGGTCAGCGATCCGACCGCGGCCACGGAAGAAACAAGCACCATCGCCACGATATACAAGCAGATCCTGCTGCTGTCGCTTGCCTGCCCGTATCGCATGCCCCAGAAGGAGATCCACTACGTTTACAATGCGCTGCTCGACTGGGCCCGCTTCTGCCGCCTGGTACCGGCCAGCGCTGAGCGCGCCGGCGGCCTGTTCATGCTGGACCAGCAATCCGACAGCCCACCCACCTACCGATCGCCGTCCGCCGTGCGACGCGCGGACAAGCATGTACGCATCCTGGACACCTCGGCAGCCACCAGGCAGCTCCGCGCGGTGCTGTCATCCGATAACGTGCCGGGCGCGAACCACACCGGCATCGGCAGCACCGACACCCTGCAGCAGCTCATGCTCGCCTGGGGCGCAATGCCTAAACGCCGGTATCCGCGTTACCGGGGGCATGCGTCGATCAAGCTGGTAAGCGGCGTCAATGCAATACACGGACTGATCGCCGACCCCGGCGCCGGAGCGCATGAGGACGACGACGCGATCATGGACCACCATTATCTTCCTGACCCCACCTTCGACAGCCGCACCAACCTCACCATCCCGCCGGAGCGCGCTGACCGGCTGCTGCGCGGCGCCTATTCGACAGACCCGGAACCGGGTCCACGTATCGAGCTCTGGCATATGGCCGACACCAGTGCCGGCGGTTACTGCCTGCTCTGGGACAATGCGGTCGCCTCGAACGCGCGCGTCGGTGAACTGGTGGCGATCGTGCAGCAGGACGAGTCCAGCGCTGGCAGCTGGCAGCTCGGCGTGAATCGCTGGATGAAGTTCACCAGTGAACGCGGGCTGGAACTGGGAGTGCAGTTACTGGCGCCGTCCGGGGAGGCCGTGTGGGCTTATGCCTGCAATGACGAATTCCGGCTCGATCCGCGCGCGGACAAGCGCATGCAGGGTATCCTGCTGCCCGAGATCAGGGTACTGGGACAGGAGCCATCCCTGCTGTTGCCGTCACTGCCGTTCCGCGCCGGGTGCGCTGCAATCCTGGAACGGAACGGGCACAGGCAGAATATCGTGCTCACCCGCCAGACCGAAAACACGGGCTGCTTCGCACAGTTCCAGTTTACGCCTGCCGGCAGCTGATCCCGCCGGCCCGAACCGACCTCAAACCGGGCAGCTGCGTCAGCGGCGCTGCCGCTGCATCTGCAGCGCGGCGAAGACGGTACAGGGTTTCTATCAGTACAGCGCGATGAACGGCTCCGGGTACTCCACGTGGCCGCCACCGGCCAGGTTGCCGGATTCGACTTCGTAGACTGTCAGCGCCTCTTCCGGCGCCGGCAGATTGCAGGTCACCTGACGCTCCCTGGCCGGTATAAAACCGAAACGCCTGTAGAACTCGGGATGACCGAGGACGATGATACTGCCATATCCCTTCTCGCGCGCCAGCTTGATACTGGCCTGGATCAGTTCCGACCCGATACCGCGATGGCTTTGCGAGGGCACGACCGACATCGGACCCAGGGCCAGCACCTGCATCTCCGTACCGGCCCGACGCAACGTCACGCGCGTCAGCAACACATGTCCGACGATGCGGCCGCCCAGCTCGGCGACCAGCGACAACTCGCGGTTGTAGGTGCCGGCAGCGCGCAGCGCACTGACCAGCTGCGCCTCCGCCTCGCCGCCGAAGGCACTGATGTGGACCACATCGATGGCGCGGACATCCTCCGCGGTTTCAGTTCTTACCGTAACAGGGTGCATAGCGGCTCTCCGGATCGCCAGGGCGGCACCGGCCTTCCGGTCGCCGCACCTGCAAACATTCTGATTATCAGTTACTTGCATGCTATCAGGAATCAGCGTGGCTGGAAACACCCGGCGCGGATTTGCCTGGGCGTCGGGGCCGGCAGCAGTGCCGGCATATATTAGGTGTCATTCAAGACCGCAGCCGCTATGCCGACACAATTCCAGTCGGGGCCAGTGGTTAGCATGTGGTCTGCTCAATCTCTGCTGGCTGTCCTGGGATTGTCCGGAAAAGAGGCCTGCAGTGACCGCTGGAGAAACATTACGCCTGCTCATCGTCGAGGAAAGCGGATCAGACGCCGAGTCACTGGCCAATGAACTCAGGAATGCCGGCCACGCCCTGGCCTGCACGCATGTCACCGACGCCGCGGCGCTGGACCATGCCCTCGAACAGCAACTACCCGACATACTCGTCTGCGGCAGCGGCGCGGGCCTGCCGGATCCGCGCCAGCTCGGCACCCTGCTCGCGCGCTATGACACCCCTCCCGCCGTCATCGCCATCGCCGCCAGCGCCGACGAGGACAGCGTCGTCAGCGCTCGGAAGGACGGCATCTCAGAGCTGGTTTCCTACGACCATCCCGAGCACCTGCGCCTGGCATTCGCCAGGCTTGCGGAACACGCCCGCATACGGCAGGCCACGATCAGGCTCGAGAAAAAGCTCCGTGACTGCGAGTCCCGCTGCCAGGCACTGATCGAGAATTCGAGCGATGCCATCGCGTACATTCACGATGGCATGCATGTCTACGCAAATCCGCCGTATCTGAAACTGTTCGCGATCGAAACCGCTGAGGAAATCGAGGGGCTGCCGGTCCTGGACATGATCAGCAGCGCGGAACACGACCGCTTCCGTGACCTGCTCAAGCACGTCATCGAAGGCGATGACCAGACCACGTCGCTGGATATCGAATGCGTGAGCCCGCACGAGGGCCGGTTCAGCTGCACCATGGAATGCTCCCCCGCGAGCATGGCGGGCGAGCCCTGTACGCAGATCCTGGTGCGTGTGCATTCCACGAATACGGAGCTGGAAGAGCGTATCAAGACCCTGTCGCAGCAGGACATGCTGACCGGCCTGGTCAACCGCCAGCACTTCATGAAAATGCTCGAACAGCGGCTCGCCCACTTCCCGAAAAACCGCCAGCGCGCACTCGTGTATCTCACCCTGGATAATTTCAAGGTGATCCGCGACGAGGCCGGCGTCGCCACCAGCGATCAGGTGCTGTGCGACATGGCCGACCTGATTGCGCGGCACTGCGGCCAGGAGGATACCCTGGCCCGCTTCGGCGACTACAGCTTCGCCATCCTCAAGCAGGATACCGACCAGGACGCCATCGAAGGATCGTGCACCGGCTTGCTGAAGGATATTGCGGCCCATCTGCCGGAGGCCGGAGGCCGCAGTTTCGCGATCACCGCCAGCCTCGGCATCTGCGCCATCGGCCCGCACACGAAGGACATACAGAAGCTGATCTCATATGCGGACATGGCCTGCGAGGTTGCACGCACCTCGGGCGGTAACCAGTTGCACATCCACAGTAGCGTGGTTAGCAGCGGACTGGATCATGACGCGCAGGACAAGTGGGACGAGATCGTCAGCGACACCATTGCCAACGAACGCTTCTACCTGGTCTACCAGCCTATCGTCAGCCTCAAGGGTGATACGAAGCCGCGCTACGAAGTCCTGCTCAGGATACTGGACGAGAAAGGACAGACCATACTGCCGGGGCAATTCCTCTCGATCGCGGAAAAGGCCGGGCATGGCAGCGAAATCGACCGCTGGATCATCAACCGGGCATGCAGCGATCTGGCGCAACTGCGCAAGCGCAGCAGCGCCGCCACCTTCTACATCAAGCTGACTGCCGCCACGCTCGCCGCGGGCGACATGCCGGCCTGGATACGGGACCGGCTACGTGAGCATGAGCTCGATGTCAGCAGTATGGTGTTCGAGATCGCAGAACAGGCCGCTACGGCCGACCTCAGAGGCGCCATGACCTGTACCGAGGCGCTTCAGGGCATGGGCTGCAAGGTCGCGCTGGAGCACGTTGGCCGCACGGGGAAACTGCAGGTACTGAATCACATGCCGGTAGACATCATCAAGATCGACAGCAGCCTGATCGCGAAGCTTGCCGGCGACAAGCAGGCTCAGGACACCGTCAGGGCGATTATGGAGCATGCGAAGAAGAACGGCAGGTCATGCATTGCCGAGAATGTCGAGGACTCCGGCTGTCTGGCCCGGCTCTGGCAAATCGGCATGCATTTCATCCAGGGCAATTTCATCCAGGAGCCGTCCCGGGAACTCGGCTATGTATTCGAGAGCGAACTCGCCTGAGCGCCGCCGCAACATGACCATGCCACTCAGCGCGCACCTGCTTCACATCCGCTGCAGCTCAATCGAGCATCAGGGATACCAGGCCGTCCGCGAGCTTGGGCTCGAACCAGGTGGACTTGGGCGGCATCACTTCGCCCGCGTCGGCGACCGCCATCAGGTCTTCCATGCGGGTCGGGTGGAGGGCGAAGGCGACCGCCATTTCCCCGCTGTCGACGCGGCGCTCGAGCTCGCCCAACCCACGGATGCCACCGACGAAATCGATGCGCTTGTCGCGGCGCGGATCCGTGATACCCAGCACCGGCGCGAGCACCCGGTCGGCCAGCAGGCTGACATCGAGCCGCTCGACCGGATCGTCCGGCAAGGTGCCGGCCGCGAGATCCAGTTGGTACCACTGTCCCGCCAGATACATGCCGCATTCTCCGGGCCGTTGCGGATGTACCGCACTACCCGCCGGCACAACACGACAACCGGCGCTGACGCGGGCGAGAAACTGCTCGGCACTCATGCCAGCCAGGTCGCGCACCACCCGGTTGTAATCGAGAATCTGCATCTGGCTGTGCGGGAAGATGACGGTGAGGAAAACGCCGTCGGCATCGCCGCGGTGCGCCGCGACACGCGAGGCCGCGGCCGAGCGATGGTGACCGTCTGCGATATACAGGGCGCGCATGGCATCAAACGCCTGCGTGATGCGTTCGATGAGTGCCGTATCCTGCACCACCCAGAGCGTATGTCCGATCCCGTCCGCGGCAACCAGATCGACTGCCGGCGCGGTCAGGGTGACTTCATCGAGCATGGCATCGACCGTCGCTTCGGAACGATAGGCCAGCAGTACCGGTCCGGTCTGGGCCCCCAGTGCCTCGATCTGGCGCACCCGGTCATCCTCCTTGTCCGGGCGGGTGAACTCATGCTTGCGAATCCGGTTGCTGTCATAGGCCGCCACCGCTGCTGCCGCCACCAGGCCGGTTTGGCTGTGTGCGCCCATCACCAGTCGGTAGACGTAATAGCAGGGTGCCGGGTCCCGGATCAGCACCCCGTCGGCGAGCAGCCGTTGCAAATTCTGCGCGGCCCTGGCGTAGACCGCCTCGGAATAAGGGTCGGTCCCGACAGGCAGGTCGATTTCGGCCTTCGAGATGTGCAGAAAACTCAGCGGGCGGCCCCGGGCACGTTCCCGCGCTTCGACCGAGCTGAGCACATCATAGGGAGGCGCCACGACGTCTGCCGCGTGTCCGGACACCGGTCGCAGTGCGGCAAAAGGTCTGATCAGGGTCATGGAAATACCGTCGTCATCATGAATATGGCCGCATTGTACACGGTCAGCGATGCCGCCGCGATTGTCGCAGCCAGGTCGGAGCACTGATGGATACCCAGCGCCCGGAACAGCCGGACAATATCACTACGGAAAACTCGACCGGCATTGCCGCGGACCGCGGCGGCAGATATCTGCCTGTGCTGCTGTACCGCAAGGTGACAGCCCGCCTGCAGCGCCTGCATGCCGCCGTATTACGGCGGCTGCGCGGGGCGCACGAAAGGATCCAGCGTATGCCGCTGGCCTTCAAGTTTTCCTTTCTGATAACCGTGGCTATCGTCAGTTGCATGTTGCTGCTCGGCACCATCCTGGTACAACAGCAGTCACGCCAGCTGGAGGCGCAGATCAGCGAACAGGGCGACACGCTGGCGCGCCTGATGGCCAAGTCCGCGCGCGAACCGCTGCTGGCAGAGGACAAGCTGGCACTCGATTCCATCGCCAGCAGCTTTTCGAACAGCAGCAGTGTGCTCGGCACCGCGATTGCGACCATCGAGGGCGAGCTGGTCACGCAGGCCGGCGCCATGTTCGAGGAGCGCAATCCGCTCACCATCAAGGATGTCAGCCGCATCATCCGCAGCAGGTCCGGGGCCCACATCTGGCACTGGACACGGCTGAGCGGAGCACAGGTCGAGACGGTCATGTCATTCATCCAGCCGATCTCGTTCCAGGATGTGACCGCCGGTTACGCCATGGTCACCTTCAGTCAGGCTGGCATGACCACATCGCTCCGGCAGGCGATCCAGACCATCGTCGGAGCAACGGTTCTCATTATCGCACTGGGCATCGCGATGTCGTTCGCTCTCGGCCGCCGCATCACCCAGCCGATAGACCAGCTCGTGCATGCCAGTCATGCCATCGGCAACGGTGAGTACACTTTCCGCTTCAAGGACTGCCGCAAGGACGAGATCGGGCTGCTGATGGAAGCCTTCAACGAAATGGCGCAGGGCATGCTGGAAAAATCGCAGGTCAAGAACGCCCTGTCGCGCTACGTTTCCCCGAGCGTGGCACGCGAGATCCTGTCCAACCTGGACGACATCGGGCTCAGCGGCAAACGCGTGGAAGGTACGGTCGTGTTCGCCGATATCAAGGGATTCACGCAGATCTCGGAGTCGATACGACCCGAGGACCTGGTCAGCATTCTGAATCGCTACTTCACGCTGGTCACCCGTGCCTGCGAGATCAACCAGGGCATCGTGGACAAGTACATGGGCGACGGTGTCATGCTGGTATTCGGCGCACCAGAACCGGACCGGGACCACGCCTTCCACGCTGTCACCTGCGCGCTGCTGATCCAGCGCCTGGTAGAGCACGAGAACCGTCTGCGCCAGGAGCGAAACCTGTTCCCCGTGCAGTTCCGGATCGGCATCAATACCGGCAACATGCTGGCCGGCAACATGGGTTCCAGGAACCGCATGGAGTATACCGTGGTGGGCGACACGGTGAATCTCGCGTCGCGCCTGTGCGGCATAACCAACGCCAACGAGATCGTCATTTCGCGCGACATGTACCAGCGCACGGACATTCGGCGCCGGGTGCTGGCCAGCGAGTACCAGTCAATCCACCTGCGCGGGATCAGACACCCGGTCAGCACCTATCGTGTCGAGGGGCTTACCGTCGACAACCAGGAAATACTCGACCGGCAATTCGACACCATCATCGCCAGCGAGGCAGACGAGGCCATCCATGCTTAAACCCATCCTGCGCCTGAGTGCAGCATTCCTGGTGCTGCCCCTGCTGGGCGGCTGCCCGCAGGTACAGAACATTCGCATGATGCCGGACTCGCCGACCGACATGGAGGCACTGCTCGAGCAGAACGAGTTCGCCAGGGTGCGCAACCTGACAACGGATCATCCGGAACTCGATACCAGGGAGTTGCAGGACAGGATCGCCACCCGCGAATCCGCCTACGCGGACGACATGCTGACTCAGGCCCGCGACCTGGCGGACGGCGACGAGCTGCTGAAGGCTGTCGACCTGCTCACCGGCGCATTGCGCAGGATTCCCCACAATACCGAGCTGCGCGGGCTGCGTACGGCACTCGAGACCGAACGTCTGCGCCAGCTGCGGATCAATGAGCGCAACAATCTCACGGCGCGCGCCGAGTACCTGCTCGATCACGAGCGACTCTACCAGCAGCAGATCAACCTGCAGACGCCCAGCAACGAGCAGCGGCGCGAACACGCACAGTTCGAGAAGGAAAGCGTCGAACTCGCCAATCAACTGCTGGTACACGCCCGTGACGCGCTGGCGGACAAGGAACTGGTCATCGCGGACACCTGCCTCACCCTCGCGCGCCAGTTGGATGGCACACTCGATACCGCCGCCGTGGCAGCCGAACTCGAGGGCCTGCAGAAATCGCAGCAGGAATCAGTTCGCCAGGCCACCACCATCAGAAACGCCCGGATCAAGCGCAAGACAGACCGCGAGGACAAGCATGCCACGCAGCAACTGCTCGCCACCACGCAGAAGGCCTTAAGCGACAACAAGCTGCGCGATGCACGCGAGGCATTCACCCGGATCCCGCCCTCAACCAGCCAGGATAGCGAGGTCATCGCAGTGCAGAATTCGCTCGACCAGGCCGTCAGCACGCGGATCAAGCAGCTGATCCTGACCGGCGATGCCCAGTACCGCGCCGAGAAGATCCAGGCGGCGCTGAAGACCTGGTCCGAAGCGCTGGCGCTGGACCCGGACAATATCGAGTTGCGCGAGCGCACCGACCGCGCCAACAAGGTGTTGGCCAATCTGGAGGAGCTGAAGCGCCAGCAGCTAAAGTAGGCAGCACCCGGCCTGCGCCGATCCGCAGCGCGGCAAGCCGCGGCTCAGGGCATCCGACCGCCAAGACGCAGATCGCGCCCCTGTCCCAGGAAGCGTGTGGCGAACAGCTCCGCATCCAGCGCCGGGCTGATGTAGTATCCCTGAATGACATCGCAGTTCATGCCCTGCAGCAGGCGGAACTGCTCGGGGCTCTCGACCCCTTCCGCGACCACCTCGAGACCGAGCGTGTGTGCCAGGTATACGGTAGCCGCCACGATCGCATAGCTGTCCTGGTCTGTAACGATCTCGTCCACGAAGGATTTGTCTATCTTCAGGGTATGGATGGGCATCTTGCGCAGGTAGCTGAGCGAAGAATAGCCGGTGCCGAAATCATCCAGCGACAGCCGCACCCCCCGCGACCTGAGATCGGCAAGCCGCGCGATCGAATCATCCGTGTCGCTCATGACCATCGATTCGGTGATTTCGAGCTCGATCAGGTCCGGGGTGATACTGCTGTCCGCTAATGCGGCGAACAGTTTGGCGGTGAAATCAGGGCTGCCGAACTGGCGTGCCGAGACATTGATCGCCACCGGCTTCGGCTCGAGGCCGGCATCGCGCCAGGCCGCGAGCTGGGTACAGACGCTGCGGATGACCCAAGCGCCGATGTCAACGATCAGGCCGGTCTCTTCGGCCAGGCCGATGAACTCGGACGGGCCGACCATGCCGTGCTGCGGATGATTCCAGCTGATCAACGCCTCGGCGCCCGCCAGCTCCCTACTGCCACCGGCCACCTTGGGCTGATAGCGCACGACGAATTCGCCACGCGCCAGCGCGGCACGCAGTTCCTGCTCCACCTGCAGCCGCCGCGACGCGACCGCGTTCAGCTCCGGGGCAAAAAACTCGTACCGTGAACGGCCGTTGTTCTTGGCGAGATACATCGCGGCATCCGCGTTGCGAATCAATTCATCAACCTCGGCACCGTCCTTGGGATAGGCGGCGATGCCGATACTGACCTTGGTATGCAGGGTGTGGCCGTCGATCGTGAATTCCCGCTGCACGGCCTGCTGTATCTTGGCCGCGATCAGGCCAAGTTCGGAGACGGGGTCGACGACGCCGTCGATGTCGGGAACGATGACGAGGAATTCGTCCCCGCCGAAGCGCACCACGGTGTCGACTTCTCTGACACTGCCCTGCAGCACGGCGGCCACGCTTTTCAGGTAGGCGTCGCCCACGGCATGGCCGAGCGAATCATTGACCAGCTTGAAATTGTCCAGATCCAGAAACAGGACCCCGACGATGCCGCGGCTGCGCTGCGCCCGCGCCAGTGCCTGCTGCAGACGATCCTTGAGCAACGCCCGGTTGGGAAGATTGGTGAGCGTGTCGTAGTGCGCCTGATGGTACAGCCGTTCCTCCCAACCTGCGTTGGACAGCGCCACGGCCACGTGGTCGACGAACTTGCGCAGACCCGCGCACGCTTCCGGTTCCTCCGGCAACGCGCGGTATCCGAACAGGAACGCGCCTGCCAGCTGCTGCTGGATGAACAGGGGGAATACCAGGATGCGGGCGACATCCGGCCATGCGAGACTGCCGACGAAGGCCAGGTCGTGACCGCCATGCTGCAGCAGCAGACAGTCCGGATTGTCCGCCAGCAGGCCCAGTTCGCGCTGCGACAGGGTCACATCCGCCTCGGCAATGGCGGCCTCCGGTGCGGCCGCAGTGAACGCAACGGCACCGCGACCGTCGACTTCCTCGTCGAGTACCAGCAGGGCCGCCGCGGTACACGGCGTGAGATCCCTGACCCGCCCCAGCACGGTGGCCGTGATGAAGCGGGCATCGAAGGACGAGAGGATCAGTCTGTCGATCTCCACCATGGTCGAGATACTGGTGAACTGGTCGGCCAGCCGGGTCGTCATGGCGTTGAACGCATCGCCCAGCACGGTGAATTCGTCGTCGCTGTCGATCTCGACCCGGCCGCCGAAGTCGCCCCTCGCTATGCGCCGGGTCGCCGTATGCAGCGTTGCCAGCGGTTGGAGCCTGCGGCGGATGGTCCGCGCCGCGACCAGTGAGATCACGAGCATTGACAGCAGCAGTACCGCGCCGTTCAGCGCCCGGAAACTGCTGATGGGCGCCAGTACCGCCGCTTCGGGGCGGCTCAGGACAAACACCAGCTCGGGTCCGGAAAAGCCGGACGGCGTGAACAAGGTCCAGTAGCCGGCCAGATAGCGGGCACCTTCCCATTCCCAGGTCTGGTAACCGGATGCCCCGTTGCTCGGGCCCTCCCCGTTGACCGAGCGGTAGTGCCGGTAGCTGTCGGGTGTACCGTGCACGAGACTGCCGTCATCCGACAGCACCAGCAGGCCATCGGGTTCCGTGTACAAATCCTCCAGCGACCAGAGCCGGTCGTAATCCAGCACACCGGCCAGCAGGCCGCTGCCGCTGGCACCGGGCACCTGCGCACGCACCAGCATAATGTCGCTGGTGCCGTCCGTGCGTTCGCGCAGCACGAGCACCGAACGGCCGGCCTCCAGCTGGCGCCGCTGCACTGCCGTCAGCATCGGAAAAGCCCCGGCGCTGCCGACTGCGCTGTCCTTACCCGGGATGGCGATGACGGCAGTGAAGGCCGACCCGGTTGCGCTTGCGCTCCAGCCGGCCCCGCCATCCGCTTGCTGCCGCAGCATGCCCTGCCCGACGGCGACGAGTTCGCGCTCCGCGGCCGACAGGCGCCGGAACACCTCGAGTCCCAGGCTCTTGCCGGTGATCAGCAGCTGTCTGCTGCTCTGCTCGCGCAGCTGCACGGCTGTCTGCATGTAGGACAGCATGGCAGCCAGGGCGGCGGGCACGAGCGCCGAGAGGACGAAGAGCAGGAACATGCGCCGCGCGAAACGGCTGCGCAGGAAGCTGTTGTCGATGGCGGGAGTGCGCACAACCCGCCTCAGTAGTCCCGTGCCAGACCCACGTAGCGGCCGTTGTTGGCGCGGATGATGTCGTCCTGTGCCTTGGGCGTGATGATCTGCTTGGAGGTCAGGCCGTTCTTGCCGATGCTCAGCAGGTCGTAGTCGGTGTTGAGCGGGTGCAGGCTCTTGTCCTTGCGGACCTTGCCATTGACACCCGGACCCGCGCCCAGGATACGCGTGTAGACGAAGGGATTACCCCAGGGATCGGTGAAGCCGGCCATGCCGATTTCGTCGAGGTCGTCGGGAAAGCGCAGGTTGTCCGCGACGAACAGCTCGATCTTGTGCACCAGGGTATTGATGCCGACGATCGCGTTCGCAGTGTCCACACGCTCCCGGTACTTGCCATAGCCGGGCACGGCGATCGCCATCACGATCATGAGGATCGCGAGGGCGAGCATCAGCTCGATCAGCTGGAAGCCGGCGCACCGGTGCGGCGCACGCACAGAGGCCGCCGACTTCGGGAATCGATCTGGCAGCGTCCGCTGGATGCCTGTCATCTGTCCGCCTCGGGTGAAAACCTGTAAATACAACAGGTTATCGGCAGCCATCCGCACCGCTTGACGCACTTATGTCATTGATATTTCGATGTTTCAATCGCGGGTGCGGGTGCGCAGCGCGGTTCGATTGTGGGGAGGGGTAGCGCCGCACCGGCAGGGGTGGCTGGCCTGCCGGCCGCGGCTGCGGGAAAGCGGACGGCGGCCGGTGCCCGCCGTTATCAGGCAGGCACCGGTGCTCGGCATGGGCGCGGGGCTACCAGTCGAGCTGCAGCGCGAGGTAGAAATTGCGCCCCTCGCCCGGCACGCGTACGCCGACGGGCACATCGCTGCCGGCGGCACGGTTGATGCCAGCCAGATGCGGCGCATAGCGCCGATCGAACACGTTGCCGACCCCGCCCGAGAGCGTCAGGTCCTGCTGAATCCGGTACTTGCCAGACAGGTTCATCAGCGCATAGCCGGCGCTCGGGGTTTCGTCATTGTAGGCGGAGACCTTGTTTTGGCGCTCGTAGAACACGCCTTCCGCCGTCACCTCCCAGGCCGGTGCAATGTAGGTGAGTCCCAGCGTGCCGTTCAGCGGCGCGATACGGTACAGGTTATCCGACACGTCGTCGCGCTTGCCGCGCACATAGCTGACGATCCCGTCCACGCGCCAGCGCGCGTCGATCCGGTAACCCCAGGCCGCATCGGCGCCGTAGAGCGTGGCGTCGACATTGCTGAATTTCAGGTCATACGGCGCCGCACCGGTTGGTGGCACACCCTGGATGTAGTCGCTGACATCCCGGTAGAAGACGCGTGGCTCCAGATAACTGCCGGCAGCCGCCATGGTGAGCGCCAGCTCGACCTGGTGCGACACCTCCGGATCGAGATCGATGTCACCGAGATAGGTCTTGCCATCGGCCAGCCCGGCGGTCGCCTCCAGGGGCGCCCACAGGTAACGCTCCTGGTAGGACGGGGAACGGGTCTTGCGCGCGAAGCCGAGCTCGAAATCGGTGCTGTCGGAGAGGACATGGTTGAAGCGTGCCACCCAGTCGAGGTTGTTGTCGTCCCGGCTGCGGTCGGCGCTGTTGAATGCGGCGACCAGCGGCGCCATCGGTGCCATGGTGCTGCTCACGGGGCCGGCATTGGTATGCACATGGTTGAGACGCAGACCGAACTCGCTGCGCCAGCCTGCGCCGATGGCGCCATCCCATTCGCCGAAGAGACCGTACACGTTGCGCTCGGCGTCGTTGAAGTTCACCACGAGAAAGGACGGGTTGGCCGGGTTGGTGATCACGGCATCGTGAGTCGCCAGCTGGCCGTCGACACCGACCAGCAGCTTACCCCCGCCCAGCGCACGGCCGACGTCTAGACGGTAACCGGTACCGGTGCCATCCGAGGTACTGAGCCGCCGGTTGGCGGCGCCGGGATCGGGCCGCAGCAGGAAATTCGTCATGGTGTGATGGACGTCGGAATGGAACAACTGGCCGTGCACGGCATGGGCACCGAGGTAACCGGAATACTCGGTGCTGACCGTGTCGGTGTCGGACATCTCGATGTCCATGGGCAGCGAGGGGGTCCCGGTCGGGCCGGTGTCGAGATGCGCAACGTCCACGTCGGCCGCGTGGCCGTCGCGGCGGTAGCCGTAGCCGAGTCCGTAGCTGTCGCGCTCATGCCGGCTGGGACGGATGGTCCCGCCATCGAATTCGATGTCGTCGCCCCGCTCGCGGCTGCCGGATAGATAGAAGCGGTGGGTACGGTTGGTCACTCCGGCCAGCACGCCGGCGGCGCCGGCGTCGTTCACCGTAGCGCCCGACAGCCGCAGCGAGCCGCGCGCCTCCATGTCATCGCCGCCGCCGAAGGCGGGACGGATCGAGCGCGCGTGCATGGTGCCGCCCAGCGTCTCCAGCCCCGAACTCACGGGCGCGATGCCGCGGATGACCTCGAGGCCTTCGAGCTGGGTGCCGGAGATGAACGAGAGTGGCGGATCCATGCTGTTGGTGCAGCCTTCCTGCACGGTGATCCCGTTGATCCTGACGTTGACCCGGTCACCGTAGAGGCCGCGATACTGCGCGATGCCGGTGAGCGCACCGTTGCGATTGACGTTGGCGCCAGGCACCTTGTGCAGCAGGCTGGCCGCGTCCGGGGCGATGCCGGGCACCTCCTCCGCGTCGAGCTGGTAACTGTTTTCTTCCTCGACCGCCGTGCCGGTCACGGTCACGGTACCGAGGCGGGTCGCTTCCTCTGCGGTCTGGGCGATGCCGGGAAACAGGACGAACGGAACGAGCAGGCAGCCGGCCGCTGCGCATGTTTTTCTTCTGACGAGCACGATGGTATCCCCACTTTTGATTTGAGACTGGATTTTCGAATTGCTTGTTTTTTGCCGTCGGACGGCTAGGGAAATTATCCGGGATAGCATTTTCGATTGCGATGCGGCGGATTGCCGCAGCCGATGCGGTGTGACGGTCGCTGCCGTCAGCACTGGCAGCATGGCTCTAGCGCGCCGGTATGAACAGAAACCCGGCGTAGATGATACCGATGGCAGCAATCCAGCTCCCGGCAATCCGGATCGCGATCACTGTCCACGGCGCGCGCATCACCAGGGTCAGCGCACCGACAGCGCCTTGCAATACCATGGCACCGAGCACGGCGCCGAGGCTGAACCAGTACGGGTTTCCGGCCGGCGGTTCGCTGCTCAGCAACTCGTGACCGGTCAGGAATCCGCAGAGCAGCACGATTGCATTGATCGCCACGCGCGACAACGGCACGGCCGCGGCCACCAGCAGTCCGGCGACGATGATGAGCAGCCGGCTGACGAGCACGGCGCCGCCCCAGACGTAGCCGGCGCCGACGACAGCCGCGCCAGCGATCACACCGGCAGCCAGCACCAGCTGTGCCAGCGCGAGCCCGTCGCGTCCGCCGCGACTTGCCAGCAGGGCCACGCCGGCCACCGGCAGGTCGAATGCTGGGTTGAGCAGCAGGTGCAGGAGACCGTCATACAGCGGCGTATTCGTTCCACCCCAGCCGTGCGCGCATGCCAGCGCCGGCAACAGCCAGAGCGCCACAGCACAGCCGGCCCTGGCCGGAGTCATTGCAGCAGCAGGAAACCGCCTACACCGGCAATCAGGCCGCCACTCGCACGCACCACCCATTGACCGGCCGGCCAGCGCCACAGCAACCCGATACCGATACCGCACAGGTGCAGGGCGCCGGTCGCCAGCACGAAGCCGACCGCGTACAGCAGCGGCGAACCGTACGTCGGCATCTCGGTGCCGTGCGCATGCCCGTGATAGATCGCGAATACGCTCACGGGCAGCAGCGCCAGCCACAGCGGCACCCGTATGCTGAACAGCACGGCCAGACCCAGCACCAGCCCGGAGGCCGCGATGCCGGTTTCGACAGCCGGCAGCGGCAGTCCGGCGGCGCCGGCGGCACCGCCCAGCGCCATGATCAGCGGGAAGGCCACGGGCAGGACCCACAGCGAGGGCAGACCCAGCTGCGCCCCCCACAGACCCACCGCCACCATGGCAACCACATGGTCGATGCCGGATACCGGGTGCAGCAGGCCACTGCGCAGACCGCCGCCGGCCCCGGCACCGCCATCCGTGTGCGCCAGGGCGAGCACGGGAACCAGCAGCAGCAGTAACATTCCGCAGCGGCGCAGGTGATTGGCCATGACAGCTCCCGAGTGTGAATCGCTGAGGTGGTTAGCACCAGGCCTGATTTCCAGGCGGCGGTGCACGTGGCATTCCGAGACGAGGTGCAAGTATGCAGCAAGCGGCCGCGCCCGGCCACACGCCCGCACAACCCGACCCGCTCCGGCGCGGCCATGCCGCGCACCGCGTCAGTGCGGCAGGGGCACCGTCACCAGGTCGACCCGGGTGGCACCGGCACGCTGGATCACCGACATCAACAGCGCCATGCTGCCATAGGGCGTGCGTTCGTCGCCGTGCACCTGCACGGTCAGCCCCGGTTGCGCCGCCAGCCTTGCCGCCAGTTCGGCCTCCAGGGCCTCCAGCGCCAGCGGGCGGTTGTCGATGAACGCTGCGCCCTGCGCATCCATGCTCACGTGCACATGCGGCGCCTGCTCGACCGGCGCGGTGGCGGCCGTTTCCGGCAGTTCGACGTGCACCGCGCGCGTCATCAGCGGTGCCGTGACGATGAAGATCACCAGCAGCACCAGCATCACGTCCACCAGCGGTGTCACGTTGATCTCGCTCATCGCCTCCTGTTCCGAACGTGTCCGCAATGCCATGTCAGGCCCGCGTGTGCAGTTCGACAAAATCGGCGGCGAAGTTTTCCAGCTCGATACCCAGGCGGCGTGACTGGCGCAAGCCGTGGTTGTAGGCGAGAACCGCCGGCACGGCGGTGGCGATACCCACCGCGGTGGCGATGAGCGCCTCGCCGATCGGTCCGGCCACGACATCGAGTGCGGCCGAACCGCTGGCACTGATGCCCTCGAGCGCCAGCATGATGCCCCAGACGGTACCGAACAGTCCGACGAAGGGAGCCGTCGAGCCCACGCTGGCCAGCAGCATCAGCCCGCTGTCCAGGCGGCGCTGCTGCTGCTGCACCTCGTCGCGCAGGGCGCGTTCCAGCAGCATCGGGCCATGCTCGGTGCGCGCGAGCAGCGCACCCTCGGCGGCGGGCGCCCGCACGGCGGCAAAGCCGCGGCGTGACACCGCCGCCAGCATCCCCCGCCCCTGCGCGGCGGCAGCCGCCGCTGCATCCAGGTCGTCAGCCTGCCAGAAACCGCGGGCGAAGCGCCGGTTCTGCAGCGCGGCGCGCAGGAACAGCCAGGACTTGAGCAGGATCACGGTCCAGCTCGCGAGCGAGAACAGCGCCAGCAGCCACAGCGTCAGATGCACGATGGCGTCGGAGGTGAGCAGGTTCATTGGGTACGGGTAATCCTGAATTCGATCGGCACATCGACCCACGCCACGACCGTGCGTCCGCCCTGCCGTGCCGGCACGAAGCGCCAGCCTTTCACCGCAGCCAGGGCGGCATCGTCGAACGGCCGGTAGCCGCTGGACTCCTTGATCAGCACCTGGCTGCAGCGGCCATCGTCCTGTACCTGCGCGCGCACCAGCACACTGCCCTCGACACCGCGCCGCAGCAGCAGCCTGGGATAGGCCGGCGGCGGATTCTTCAGGTAGGCGGCATCGGCCCGCGGCAGTTCCAGCGGGGCGGATGCCGGCGCGGCCTGCACCGGGCTCGTCGGTTCGGCACTGGCGACGGCCAGCGCGGGTGCCGCTGCCGGCGCGGGCGCGCGCCGGACCGGTACTGCAGGCTTCTGCCGTGGTGTCACCGTGCGCGACGATCTGACTGGCTGCGGGCGCGGTTGCGGCAGCGCCACCGCGGGTTCGGGGGGCGGTGCGGGCGCAACCGCCGGTGGCGGCGGCGCCGGTGTGGCAGGTGCCGCCATGCGGGTCACCAGCGAGACCGTAACCACGGGCGGCGCATCGGGCCGGCTCACAGCATGGCCGGCAAGGGTCAGCTGCTGATAGACACCGGCATGCACCGTCACGGCGAGCAGGAACGCGACCAGCCAGCCGCGCCGTTCTGTCCACCTGCCGCTGTGAGCCGGTCCAGCCATCGGGGAATACCGTGAATGATGCGCTTAATTATTGAGATTGTGAGGAAAATATAACCCCGCGGGGGGGGCGGGAGAATGTGGCAATGTGTCGCGCGACAAATTGTCGCACCCGGCGACGGCAGGCATGCCGTCACCGGCCGGGCGGCGGGGTCAGGTACGGACGACTTCCAGGCGCTCAACCTTTTGGTAGCCACGCGGCAGCTTGAGGCCGCGCCGGCCGCGCTCACCGGCGAAGGCGTCCACCTCGGCGGCGCTCATCGTTTTGTATTTTCTGCCCGCATGCACGGTAAGCTTCTCGCCGTCCTGGATGCACTCGATGGCTGCCAGGTATTCCTCCCGGCTCTTCAGCTTCGCCGCGGGAATATTGATGATCTTGTTGCCCTTGCCACGCGGCAGCTGCGGCACCTCGCCGAGCGGGATCACCAGCATGTAACCCTCGGTGGTGACCGCGACGATCCAGTCGTCGGCCTGGCTGCGCACCGCCACCGGGGGCAGCACGCCGGCCCCTTTCGGCACCGACAGCACCGCCTTGCCGGCCTTGTTGCGCGTCACCATGTCCGCGAGTCGCGCGACGAAACCATAACCGGCATCGCTGGCCAGCAGGTAGAGCTGCTCCGGCTCACCTAGCATCACCCCGGCAAAACGTGCACCGTCGGCGGGCTTGAGCCGGCCGCTGAGCGGCTCGCCCTGCCCGCGCGCGCCAGGCAGGCTGTGGGCCGGCAGCGCATAGGTACGGCCGTTGGAATCGATGAACACCGCGAGCTGGTTGCTGCGCCCGCGCGCGGCCATGAGCAGGCCGTCGCCCGACTTGTAGCTCATCTCCGCCGGGTTGATGTCGTGGCCCTTGGCGACACGCACCCAGCCGCTCTGCGACAGCACCACCGTCACGGGCTCGCTCGGGATCAGCGCGGTATCGTCCAGCACCTGCGCGGCCTCGCGCTCGACGAGCACGGACCGCCGCGCGTCGCCGTACTTCTCCGCATCCGCACGCAGCTCCTTCTTGATCAGCGTCTTCAGGCGCTTCTCCGAACCCAGTGTGGCCTGCAGCCCGTCGCGCTCGGCGAGCAGCGCATCCTGCTCGGCGCGGATCTTCATCTCCTCCAGCCGCGCCAGCTGCCGCAGGCGGGTGTCGAGGATGTAATTGACCTGTTCCTCGCTGAGCTGGAAGCGCGCCATCAGCACTTCCTTCGGCCGGTCCTCGGTACGGATGATGTGGATCACCTCGTCGAGATTGAGGAAGGCGATCAGCAGGCCCTCGAGCAGGTGCAGGCGGCTGTTGACCTTGTCGAGACGGAATTCGAGGCGGCGCCGCACGGTGGCGGTGCGGTACTCCAGCCACTCGCGCAGGATATCCGGCAGGCTCCTGATCCTGGGCCGCCCGTCCAGTCCGATCATGTTGAGGTTGATGCGAACCGTGCGTTCCAGCCCGGTGCTGGAGAAGAGGTGCGACATCAGGGCATCCACGTCGACACGGTTCGAACGCGGGACGATCACCAGGCGCGTCGGGTTCTCGTGGTCGGACTCGTCGCGCAGGTCCTCGATCATGGGCAGCTTCTTCGCGTTCATCTGCGCGGCGATCTGCTCGAGCACCTTGCTGCCCGAGGTCTGGTAGGGCAATGCGGTGATCACGATCTCGCCCTGCTCGACCTCGTAGCAGGCACGCAGGCGCACGCTGCCGTACCCGGTGCGGTAGGCCTCGAGCAGCTCGGCACGCGGTGTGATGATCTCCGCCCCGGTCGGGAAGTCCGGCCCATGGATGATCTGGCACACGTCCTCGAGCGTGCTCTTCGGTTTGTCGAGCAGCATGATGGCCGCCTCGGCGACCTCATGCAGGTTGTGCGGCGGAATGTCGGTCGCCATGCCCACGGCGATGCCCGTGGCACCGTTCAGCAGCACGTTCGGCAAGCGCGCCGGCAGCAATGCCGGTTCATCCAGGGTGCCGTCGAAGTTGGGCACCCAGTCGACCGTGCCCTGCCCCAGCTCGGCCAGCAGCACCTCGGCATAGGGTGCGAGTCGCGCCTCGGTATAGCGCATGGCGGCGAACGACTTCGGATCGTCCGGCGAACCCCAGTTGCCCTGCCCGTCGATCAGCGGATAGCGGCTGGTGAATTCCTGCGCCAGGTGCACCATCGCCTCGTAGCAGGCGGAGTCGCCGTGCGGGTGGAACTTGCCGAGCACGTCACCCACGGTGCGCGCCGACTTCTTGTGTTTGGCGCTCGCCGCAAGACCGAGCTCGGACATGGCATAGACGATGCGGCGCTGCACCGGCTTGAGGCCGTCGCCGATGTGCGGCAGCGCCCGGTCGAGAATGACGTACATGGAATAATCCAGGTAGGCCTTCTCGGTGAAGGTCTTCAGCGGCAGCTGCTCGATGCCCTCGTAGTCGAGTTCGATTGTTTCCATGGAATCAGAACCTGGTTGTCATGCCTGTAATAAAGCGGCCGCAAACGGCCCCGCCGGTGCCCCGGCCCATGCCGGCCAGCCGGCGCATAAAATCCATAGGCGCGGTCCGTGTCCGCGAACAGTCCAGCCGCCGGCACGGGCCGGATCAGACCTCCGCCAGGTTACCGCGCGACTCCAGCCAGCTGCGCCGGTCGGCGGCGCGCTTGCGCGCGAGCAGCATGTCCATCACGGTAAAGGTATCGTCGCTGGCATCGACCGTCAGCTGCACCAGCCGGCGCGTTTCCGGCGCGATGGTGGTCTCGCGCAACTGGATCGGATTCATCTCGCCTAGTCCCTTGAACCGCTGCACCGTGACCTTGCCCTTGATCTTTTCCGCCGCGATACGATCCAGCACACCCTGTTTCTCGGCATCATCCAGCGCGTAATAGACCTCCTTGCCGGCATCGATGCGGTACAGCGGCGGCATCGCGACGTAGACGTGGCCGGCCTCGACCAGGGCGCGGAAATGGCGCAGGAACAACGCGCACAGCAGCGTGGCGATGTGCGCCCCGTCGGAATCGGCGTCGGCCAGGATACAGACGCGGTTGTAGCGCAGCGCATCCAGCCGTTCCGAGCCGGGCTCCACGCCGATGGCCACGGAGATGTCGTGCACTTCCTGCGATGCCAGCACCTCGGCAGGATCGACCTCCCAGGTATTCAGGATCTTGCCGCGCAGCGGCATGATCGCCTGGTAGGTGCGGTCGCGCGCCTGCTTGGCCGAGCCGCCGGCGGAATCGCCCTCGACCAGGAACAGCTCCGTCCGCTCGCTGTCGGTCGAGGTGCAGTCGGCCAGCTTGCCGGGCAGCGCCGGGCCACTGGTGATCTTCTTGCGCACCACCTTCTTGCCCGCGCGCAGGCGTGACTGCGCGTTTTCGATGGCCAGCGCGGCGATGCGCTCGCCGACCTCGGTATGGCGGTTGAGCCACAGCCCGAAGGCATCGCGCACGACACCGGAGACGAAGGCCGCGCATTCACGCGATGACAGGCGCTCCTTGGTCTGGCCGCTGAACTGCGGGTCCTCCAGCTTGACCGACAGGATGTAGCTGCAGTTGTCCCACACGTCCTCGGGACTTAGCTTGATGCCGCGCGGTAGCAGGTTGCGGAACTCGCAGAATTCACGCACCGCTTCGGTCAATCCCATGCGCAGCCCGTTGACGTGGGTGCCGCCCTGGATGGTCGGGATGAGGTTGACGTAACTCTCGGCCACGGCCTCGCCGCCCGCAGGCAGCCAGGCCAGGGCCCACTCCGCGGCCTCGCTGTTGCCCTCCATCCGGCCGGTGAACGGCTCCTCGGGCAGGGTCGCGGCATCGCCCAGGGCACTGCGCAGATAGTCGCGCAGCCCGTCCTCGTAGTACCACTCCAGCCGCTCCGCGCCGGCCTCGTCGTAGAGGCTGACATGCAGGCCCGGACACAGCACGGCCTTGGCACGCAGCACGTGCTTCAGGCGCGAGACGGAGAACTTCGCTGAGTCGAAATATTTCGGATCGGGCCAGAAACGCAGCGTGGTACCGGTGTTCTGTCTACCGACCTTGCCCACCTCCTCCAACGCCGAAACCTTCTCCCCGCCGGAAAAGGCCATGTTGTATTCCTTGCCGCCGCGCCGCACCCAGACCTCCAGGTGTTGCGAAAGTGCGTTGACGACCGAGACGCCGACCCCGTGCAGTCCGCCGGAGAACTGGTAGTTCTTGGAGGAGAACTTGCCGCCGGAATGCAGCCGCGTCAGGATGACCTCCACACCCGGGACCCCCTCGTTGGGATGGATGTCTACCGGCATGCCGCGGCCGTCATCGCTGACCGCGAGCGAACCGTCGCTGTACACCGTGACTTCCACGCGTTTGGCATGGCCGGCCAGGGCCTCGTCGATGCTGTTGTCGATCACCTCCTGGGCCAGGTGATTGGGGCGCGAGGTGTCGGTGTACATGCCGGGGCGTTTGCGCACCGGCTCGAGACCGCTCAGCACCTCGATGGCGGAAGCGTCATAGGCGGCGGTCATGTATGGCTCTCTCTCAGGAACTGCATCGGTAATCAGTCTCCCAGCGCCGGCCGCGCACTGCGCAGGCGACGCAGGATCTGCTCCGGCGCCTGCGGTGGTTCGGTCGCCGGACACATGTATCTGTCATAAAGTACCTTGCGATAACGCTGCGTGCCCTCGCCGCGGATGCGTTCCCAGTCCGTCTCGGGCAGCACATGCCAGTTGCCGTCGGCACCGTAGGCGAAGCGCCGCTGGGCATTTTCCCCGCAATGCAGGCCCTCGTAGGTCACGTTCCACACACCGCTCGGCGACACGATCACGCTGGTGAAGCGCACCACCCGATCCTTGCCCACGCTCAGGGACGCGGGATCGAGATAGTAGCGAAAGGGATTCGCCCCCGTATCGATATCCAGTTCCAGCAGGCGCGCCTGTTCCGGGTAGGCGGGCAGGACCAGCGCCTGTTCCCGGGCGGGCTGCACCTCCGCCGGCGGCGGCCTGCTGCCGACCGGCCCGTCCTCGGGCGGCAACACACCGGCAAATACGGGCGCCACCGGACACGCCAGCAGTGTGATGTACACGGCACGCAGTCCCGGCAGCAGCAGCGAGGTCACTTTATACATGGGGAGCGCAGTTTAATGAAAAACACAGGCCGCGCCAATTGCGGCAGCGCCACCTGCGCCGCAACGCCGGAAACGTTGACGCGGATAACTCCAAGCGCTTGATCAGGTATCGAAAACGGCGCACACCCCGCACCACCGCGGGAACAGTCGGCGCTGCGTGGACGCTCAGTCGAGATCGGCGAGCAGCGCGTTGCGCACGGCCGGACTCACCGGCTCGAGCTGGTAGATGTAGGCGTGATGATCGATGCCCATGCTCAGCGCGGCACCCTGCTTCATATCCGCCACCATGGCGACGCTCAGCTCGAAGCGCAGAAAATGCACCGAGGCGGTCTTCTCGGCGGTGCTGCGATCGAGATCCTCGTCCGCGATGGCAAAGACCGGGGCATGACCGTCGACGCGCACCCAGACCCGGTCCTCGATGCCGACCAGGCCGGCGAGCAACTGCCGGCGCCTATCGACATCCGCCTCCTCGATCATGAAGGTGGCCTTCCAGTTGCTGCCGTCCGGGATCAGCGGATTGTAGGCGGCCAGTTCCTCCTCGATGCCGGCGGGCTCGAAGATGCGCTCGACGCGCAGCATCTCCTGGATCTGGTACTGGATGGTCTGGCGATCCTCGAAATACAGGGTGGCACTGGGGCCGAGATGGACCTTGCGGTCCTGCTTGTGCGCGAGCACGCGCGCGCGGATGTCGCCGCGGTGCTCGGCGTACTGTTCGAGGCTGTAGAGATCGCGGCGCGTGAGCTTGTCCATGGCTGCGCGCCCTATAAGCCGTAGGCCTGGCGCAGCAGCGTCAGCGGATGCACCGGCGCATTGTCACCGTCCAGCCCGTTCTCGATCTGGTGACCGGCCATGGGACAGTCGCTGCTGTAGTAATCGGCTGCGGCGCGCTGCACCCGGTTCACCACCGGCCGGCAGATCTTCATCGAGGTCTCGTGGTACTCCTGCTTGACGGCATAGGTGCCGTCATGTCCCGAACAGCGCTCGATGGCCTCCACCTTGGTGCCGGGTATCAGCTGCAGCAGATCGCGCGTCTTCATGCCGATGTTCTGCACGCGCAGGTGACAGGCGACGTGATAGGCGACGACACCGAGCGAATGCTTGAAATCCGTTTTCAACCGGTTGTGCCGGTGGCGCAGCATCAGGTATTCGAAGGGATCGTAGATGGCGGCGCGTATGCGCTGCACGTCCGCGTCATCCGGAAACATGAGCGGCAGCTCCTGCTTGAACATCAGCACGCACGACGGCACCGGCGCGACGATATCCCAGCCGGCCTCGACCAGCTCCAACAGCTGCGGAATATTGGTATCGCGCGCACGCCGCACGGACTCGAGATCGCCCAGTTCCAGCTTCGGCATGCCGCAGCATTGTTCGCGGCCGGCCAGTGTGACCGCGATGTCATTGTGCCGGAACACGGCGACGAGGTCCTCGCCGATCTGCGGCTCGTTGTAGTTGCCGTAACATGTGGCGAACAGCGCCACCTTGCCGGTGGTCGGACCGGCCGGCACGGCAGCCTCGCCACCGTCCCGCTGCACGCGCCGGCGCAGCGTCCTGCCGTGGTACTGCGGCACGATGGCGTCCGGATGCACGTCCAACACCCGCTCGAGCAGTTTGCGGCCGAGGCGACTGCGGTTGGTGGCGTTGACCACCTGGGTCACGATCGGGATCGCGGCCAGGGCGCCTACGGCGTCCGTGGCGGTCAGGATGCGATCGCGCCGGCGCACCTCGCCTTTCCTGAACCGCACCGCCTTGGCCCGCAGCATGAGATGCGGGAAATCGACGTTCCACTCGTGCGGCGGCACGTAGGGACACTTCGTCATGTAGCACATGTCACACAGGTAACAGTGGTCGACCACCTCCCAGTAGACCTGGCGCGGCACCCCGTCCAGCTCCAGGGTGTCGGACGCGTCGATGGCGTCGAACAACGTCGGAAAGGCGTTGCACAGGCTGAAGCAGCGGCGGCAGCCGTGGCAGATGTCGTAGACGCGCTCCAGTTCGCGGAACAGGCTCTCCTCGTCGTAGAAATCCGGGTTGGTCCAGTCCAGCGGGTGGCGGGTCGGCGCCTCCAGGCTGCCTTCACGCGTACCTTCGGTCGTCGATCCCATACGCTCCTGATCCGTGTGGCGGGTTATCCGGGGCAGCCCGGGCGGATGCGCGGGGCCGGCTGGCCCCGCGCGGATTGCAGCGGCCGGTTGCCCGGTCAGTCTTCCATGCCGTCCAGCGCCTTCTGGAAACGGTTGGCATGGGAGCGCTCGGCCTTGGCCAGCGTCTCGAACCAGTCGGCGATTTCATCGAAGCCTTCGTCGCGCGCGGCCTTGGCCATGCCCGGGTACATGTCGGTGTACTCGTGGGTCTCGCCGGCGATGGCGGCCTTGAGGTTGTCGGAGGTACCGCCGATCGGCAGGCCGGTGGCCGGATCACCCACGGCCTCCAGATATTCCAGATGGCCATGCGCATGGCCGGTCTCGCCCTCGGCCGTGGAGCGGAATACCGCGGCAACGTCGTTGTAACCCTCGACATCGGCCTTGGCTGCGAAATACAGGTAACGGCGGTTGGCCTGTGATTCACCGGCAAACGCGTCTTTCAGGTTCTGTTCGGTTGAGCTGCCTTTGAGATCCATGTTGATTCCTCTTGTCGCAAGTGATGTTTCCGGGGTCGCACCGGACGGATTTAGACTCGGTCTATATGTGGGGTAAACATACGCGTCCAACCCCGCGCCGTCAAGGCATGCGCTGCCGTCCGGCCCCTAAATTGACCCTTCTCTCCGGGGTGTTGTACCGTAGGCCGATTGCCCGGAAGATTCAAGACATGACGAAAAAACGCGCCGTTACCGCCGGCTTCGAAAAGTCCCTGCAGGAGCTGGAAAAGCTCGTGGAACGAATGGAACAAGGGGAACTCAGCCTGGAGGAATCGCTGGCGCATTTCGAGCAGGGCGTGCAGCTCTCACGCGCCTGCCAGCAGGCCCTGCGTGAGGCCGAACAGAAAGTCGAGATCCTGACACAGAAGCACGCCCAGGAAGAGATCGTCCCCTTTGACAGTGAAGACGCCTGAGACCGCGCTGGCGGCGTTCCTCGACGACTGTCGCGCGCGTCTCGAGCGGGCGCTGGAACGCTGGCTGCCCCCGGCCACAACCCACCCCGCCCGGCTGCACGCGGCCATGCGCTACGCCGTGCTCGACGGCGGCAAGCGCATCCGTCCCACCCTCGTCTACGCCGCGGGCGCAGCCACGGATGCCGCACCCGCGTGCCTGGATGCCCCGGCCTGCGCGGTGGAACTGATCCACGCCTATTCGCTGGTGCACGACGACCTGCCGGCCATGGACGACGACGACCTGCGCCGCGGCAAGCCGAGCTGCCACCGCGCCTTCGACGAAGCCACGGCCATCCTCGTCGGCGACGCCCTGCAGTCGCTCGCCTTTCACGTGCTGGCCCACACCGTGCCGGACGAGGTCGATCACACGACCCGGCTGCACATGCTGGATACACTCGCGCTGGCAAGCGGCTCGCGCGGCATGGCCGGCGGCCAGGCGATCGACCTGGCGGCCACCGGGCAGGTGCTCAATATCGCCGAACTGGAAGACATGCACATCCACAAGACCGGCGCCCTGATCCGCGCCAGCGTGCTGCTCGGCGCGCAGTGCTCGGGCCATACCAGCGCGGCCCAGCTGGAGCACCTGGATCATTACGCCAAGTGCATCGGCCTGGCGTTCCAGATCCGCGACGACATCCTCGACGTGGAGGGCGACACCCGCACGCTGGGCAAACAGACGGGGATGGATCATGCGCGCGACAAATCCACCTACCCCGCGCTGATGGGTCTGGATGCGGCCCGCCAGCGCGCGCGCGAACTGCATGCCGCGGCCATGGACAGCCTGTCCGGCTTCGACGGGCGCGCCGATCCGCTGCGCTGGATCGCGGGCTACGTCATCGAGCGCGAGCGCTGACCGCCGCTCCACCCCATTCGGATGGATTGCGCATACCCCCGCCCTCGGTTAATATCCCGAGCAAATTAGTCAGGATTATCAGCGCCCGGAACACTGCGTCCCGGCCAGCACGACGGACCGGCAGGTGCCGGGACCGCCCGACCCGGCCTGCGACCGTATCCGCGCTTCAGACCGGACACTGCAATGAAGACATCAAAAATGCTGCACGGTGACACCCAGGCCATTGCCGACGTACAGGGCAGTGCGGATACCCGCCGCATACCGATCGACAAGGTCGGCATCAAGGACATCCGCCACCCGGTCCGGGTGAAGGATCGCAGCGGCCACGAGCAGCACACCATCGCCTCCTTCAACATGTACGTGAACCTGCCGCACAACTTCAAGGGCACGCACATGTCACGCTTCGTGGAGATCCTGAACCAGCACGAATACGAGATCACGGTGGATTCATTCCGTGAAATGCTGCGCGAGATGACCGACCGGCTCGAGGCCGAATCAGGTCACATCGAGATGAACTTCAGTTACTTCGTCAACAAGGCCGCGCCCATTTCCGGGGTGCAGAGCCTGCTGGACTACAGCGTCAGCCTGATCGGCGAGATCAGCGACGGCAAACCGCGGATGAACATCAAGGTCGTCGTGCCGGTGACCAGCCTGTGCCCCTGCTCCAAGGAGATCTCCCGCTACGGTGCGCACAACCAGCGCTCGCATGTCACGGTCAATGCGCAGACCAACGGTTTCGTGTGGATCGAGGACCTGATAGATCTGGTCGAGAAGGAGGCATCCTGCGAGCTCTACGGCCTGCTCAAGCGCCCCGACGAGAAATACGTGACCGAGAAGGCCTACGACAATCCGAAATTCGTCGAGGACATGGTGCGCGACGTCGCCGCCCGCCTCAACGACGATGACCGCATCAGCGCCTATACCGTGGAGTCGGAGAACTTCGAATCCATCCACAACCACTCGGCCTACGCGCTCATCGCCCACGACAAGACCGCGCCCTGAAAGGCCGGCGCCGGCGGAACCGCGTCAGTATTTCTTGCGCAGCGTCATCAGCTGGCCGCTGTTGACGATCTCCAGCCGCCCGAGGTAGCTCATGCCCAGCAGTGTCGTCGCCGGTTGCGCCCCCTCGATGACGACTGCACTGACGTTGCGCACTTCCAGCTCGCCGACCTTGACGCTGTCCAGGCGCACCCGCCAGGCCCGCTCCACGCCTGACGCCGTGGTGACCGCGGCTGCCGTGCCGTTCACGCGGTAATCGATGCCCAACCGCCGTGCCTGGGCCGAATTCAGCGCCACGTCGGTGGCCCCGGTATCGACCAGGAACGGCACCGGCAGGCCGTTGATGCTGCCGACCGTGGTGTACATGCCGCTGCTGTTGCGCCAGACCTGGAACTCCTGCACCTGCGGATCGCGCCGGCGCGCGCTCACCCGCCCGTCCAGCCGTGCCTCGAGCCGCTGCCCGTCGATCTCCAGCACGGCCGTCTCGCTGTCCGCCGCGACCAGCCTGACACCCTGCGGCCCGGTCTCGCCGACCCGCAATACGGCCTGGCGGCCATCGATCTGCACCACGGCACGCCCGCTGAACAGGCCCACGACGCGCACGTCGGGCGACGCCTGCAGCCCGGCTGCAGCCGCCAGCAGCGCACACAGCACCGGGATGCGTATAATCAGGGCCAGGTTCACGACATTCACCTTAATCACCCTACATCGACCGATGCCGAAACCCCTGTATATATTCCGCCACGTCGAATGCGAGGGACCGGGCTACCTCGCCGGGGTCCTGGAGCGGCATGGCATCCCCTGGGAACTGATCGCGGTCGATGCGGGCGCCGCCGTTCCCGGCTCGATCGACGGCTGCGCCGGCCTAGTGTTCATGGGCGGCACCATGAGCGTGAACGATGCCCTGCCCTGGATCCCGGCGGAGCTGGAGCTGATCCGGCGGGCGCAGGCGGTCGACATGCCGGTGCTCGGCCATTGCCTCGGCGGCCAGCTGATCAGCAAGGCGCTCGGCGGCGAGGTCACGCGCAACCCGGTGAAGGAAATCGGCTGGCATCCGGTAAGGCGGCGCGACAATGCGACGGCACAGCGCTGGCTGCAGGATGTGCCTGATGCAGTCACGCTGTTTCACTGGCATGGCGAGACCTTTTCCATCCCGCCGCAGGCCGAGCACATCCTGGAAAGCGCACACTGCGCCAACCAGGCCTTCGTGCTCGGCAACACCCTGGCGCTGCAGTGTCACGTGGAGATGCTGGCGCCGATGGTCGGCGAATGGGCACAGCTGTACCGGCATGAACTCGAGGTGCCCGGTCCGGCGGTGCAGAGCGCGGCACAGATGGGCGCCGACCTCGACGTCCGCATCCGCGCCGCGCAGCAGGTCGCTGATGTCCTGTACACGCGCTGGCTGCTGCCCCTGCAGGACTGACGGAACAGTCCGGGAACTTCATCACTGCACCACCGGACGCCCGCAACAGACCTGCACCTCAGGCGGTCTGCGCGACGAACCGTGCATTGTAGAAGCGCTCCGGCCCCATCGCCTTCAGGACCACCAGGGTCAGCAGCTCCTCGTTAACGTCACCGTCGGCGGAGAACAGGTTCTGGATGCGGCCCTTGGCCGCGCCCGCCGCCTCCACGATTCTGGGTGTCAGCACCTCGCCCATGGATGAGACCATGCAGCCGTTCGGTCCCACGTTCAGCAGCACGTCGACGCCGTGCCGCAGCTCGGTCAGTGCCTCGCCCACGTAGGGGGCCAGTTCGCCCAGCGGCCGCTGGGGGGGCAGCCGTACCTGCGCGTTCTCCACCCGCCGGGCGCGGGCGCCCGGCCGCGCCAGCCGCGCCGCCCGATAGAGCGGCCGCGCGAGCACCTGGCGCAGCACGACACGGAGCAGCCGGATGCGCCGCAACCGGGTTTTTTCCCTGCCCAGGGCCGCGGCATCGGAACCTGCGACATCGATGGCGGCACGGCTGTTCAGCTCGGCCTCGTCGAGCAGGTATTCGAGGAAGCTCATCAGCGGCGTGAGTTCCAGGCTGAAACGCCGGAAGCCGACCGTGGCCAGCAGGATCCTGAAGATGTCCTCCGCCTGGGACACACGCATGTAGCCCTCGCCGGTGATGCAGATCTTCAGGGGATCAGCGGGTGGCGGGCGTGATGCGATCCAGGTATCGGCAAAACGCCGCAGCGGCGCGTTGAACTCGCGGCCGTGCAGGCGATAGAGCAGGTACCTGAGCGGCATGCCGAACACCAGTTTGCCACCGGCGGTCTGCAAGAGGCGCCTGCCGGTCGGCCCCGGGCCATGGAAGGATTCCAGCCGTCGGTAGATCTCCTGCTTGAGCGCGCGGTAATCCGCGAGGAAGCGCCGGTATTCCGCGTAGTCGCGGCAGAGCGCGCCGCCCCTGAACAGCAAACCGTGCAGCACCCCCTGCAGGATCACCCCCTGGTAGGCGCGCAGCAACACCCACTCGTCGAACCCGGCGTCGTAACCCTCGTTCTCCTTGCCGACCAACAGCTGGATGATGCCCCCGCCCGGCAGCGCGTTGCAGGCCGGATTGTCCGCGGCCGCCCCGTCCCCCACCCTGGCCGCTTGGTAGTAGAGAAGCCTGTGGACGTGGGGATATTGACCCTGGCGGCATGGCCCAGCGCCCTGGCTGTCGAAGAACAGCAGGCGTTGCTTACCGGCCACGCGCGGGTCACCGGCCTGGCTGCGCCGGACAAAATCCTCCCGCGCACGCAGCAGGTCGGCATACATGCTCGCCAGCGGGGTACAGACCGCATCCCCCGCCGCCCGGCGTCCGCGCTTGACCAGTTCCGGCAGGTTATAGGTGTCGTCGTCGTAGTTGTCGATGCAGGTGAAACCGGCGCCGCGCAGCACGGCGCACAGCGGCCGGTTGTCGGACAGGGTCGGGAAATACAGGACATCGGTCTCGCGGTTGAGCGGCGCCTGGCTGGACAGGCTGTCGATCTTGCGCATCTCGAAGCCGGCCTCGCCGCCGGTGACCTGCAGACTGCCGTGCAGGCCCTGCTCCAGCTGCTTCACGTAGGTGTTGACGCGGTTTTCGAGATGCGCGAGTTCCTTGATGACGGCATCGGACTGGATCAAGAGGAACGGCCGCATTTTCATGATCGCGGAGATGTAGTGCGCGGTGACGCTGTCCGGTCCGCAGCTGAAGGTCGAGACCTGCACCACCGGCAGCATGCTGTCAGCGGATGCCGTCTCGATGCGGCGAAACACCTCGCGCAGGCGCGCGTGGCGCAGGCGCAGGTGGAGACTGCGGTGCGCCACCGCGTTCAGCAGGCTCACGATGAAATGCGGGTTGCGCCAGTAGATATGGCTGAAATCCTCGTCCAGGTCCATGTCCAGCACGTAGGACGGGATGACGGTCATCTGCTTGTCGCGCAGCAGACGACGGATATGACTGTCGTAGATACCGGGGTTGAGGATGTACTCGCGTCCGACCACCAGCGCCACCGGCCGCCCCTCCGCCAGCGCCTCCTCCGCCATACCGGCGGCGAGATCGGCGACCTCGGCACGCAGCCGCCGGTGGTCGGCGAGCGCCCGCTCGACGAGCGTACTCAGTTCGTCAGGCGACGGCGCCACGCCGTAGCAACGGAACACCGGCGCCAGCCGGTCGTGCAACTGGGCGGACAGAAACCCGGCATCGAGGCGATCCAGGTTGAGATGGAACAAGTGGAAGCGTGCCGCCGGGTTCGCCATGCTGGCGAGGTTCATGGCCACCGCCACCCCGCCCTGGTTGGTGGTACAGGCAAGACCGCGGCTCTTGCCATCGGTGGGCAGGGTTTCGATCTGCGGCACCAGGATCATGCCGTGCGGGGCGCGCGCCAGGCGCCGGTACTGGCCCACGGCACCGATCTGCGGCGCGCAGCTGTCGATGTTGAAATCGGGCTGTGCATCGAGGATATCCTGCTCCCGGACGGTGTCGACATGCACCGGGATGCCGAGTCCTGCAAAGATTTGCGCCAGGAAATAGGCCCACTCGGAGACGACGAAACTGCGCGGTATCACCAGCCGGCGCGGATCCTCGCTGCGGGGATGACGGATGTCGATGAAGTCCCAGATCTCCTGGTAGGCGTCGCGCGGCTGTTTGACCGGTGCCAGGTGTTTTACCTTCCGGCCCAGCAGCTCGTTGATCGCGGTGCAGCCACCCAGGGTGAAGGCGATCCTGCCGCCATCCGTCCCCTGGCATCTGAGCGAGCAGCGGTTGCAGCGGGCCGACCGGTCGCCGCAGGCGGCGCCCTTGCAGACGATCACGTGTTTCTCGAAGTGGGTATCGATAAAATCCCCGAGCCTGATATACGCGAAACCCGGCAGCGCGGCCTGCTGCAGGTTCCGGATCAGTCCGATGCAGGCGCGGTGCCCGGGATTCGGAGGCACCAGGGCATACACCGGACTGCCCAGGTAGCTCTGCAGGCGGTGGGTCACGGCCAGCGGCAGCGGCTCCGAGAGCATGGTCTGGCCGTGCAGCAACACCACCGCGTTGCCGGGAAGCTCGAGCTGGTTCCACAAGGAACGCGCCATGTTTTCCACGATGGCCCAGTTCGCCGAGGCCAGGATCTCCGCCCGGGGCACACCCTGGGCCTGCAAGCGGCTGGCATTCTCCATCAGGAACACGGCGCAGGTTGCGTTGATGGCGAAGGAACGCGGCGCCCGGTACGCCTGCTCGCAGGCCGCGGCGATGCTGTCGCTCTCGAACATCGTGCCCAGCGTGTCCATCAGACTGCCGGTACCCGCCGAACACTTCAGGTTCATCGCGTTGTCGAACAGCTCGGCCTGCTCAAGGGCGATAGTCGAGATCTTGGTATCCTCGCCGCCGATGTCGATCAGGATACAGAACTGCTCGTTGATGCCCGTGATACCCTGCGACTGCAGGCGGCGGATGTGCTGCCTGGCGTGGTCGATCGAACCGCGCGCATGCGCGTAGTTCTCCACCAGCACCGAGATGCGCTCCTCCAGCGCGGGGTAAATGCGCGCAAGCGCCTGCTGCACCTGGTAGCGCGCGGAACCGGTGATACCGATGCCGCGTAGCGCCAGTTGCTCAACCCCGTCCGCGCGCAGTTCGCGGAAGATCCGCTTCACCGTCTCGATGGTATCGCCGGCATTGCTGCAGGCCCGCATGAACAGGCTCTCGCCGCTTGCGGCATCGGCCAGCACGGCCTTGGCCATGGTGGAACCCACGTCCAGACCGAGGATGACCGGATGTTCCGTGAGCCGTTGCGGCCTGCTTGGCGGCAACACATCGTCCGCGAGACGCAGGTAACGCCCATTCGCCTCGTAGCGTGATTTCAGATCGACGAAGGAAGGGTATTCCTCCGGCTCGGCATGCTGAAGCAGGCGCGCATCGGGCTGGACAAGACTGGCGGCCCCGATGCGCTGCTCCATGTTGCGCAACGCCTCCAGCACCTGCGTATTCTCCGGGTCGTGCGTGATTTCCTGCACGCCGCGCTCGCGCAGCAGGTCTGCGGCACAGTCCCTGGCGTACTGCCAGCGGAAGATGCGCCCGGTCAGGCAGACCTTGTCGAAACCCCGCGGCAGTCTCCTGCAGGCCTTCAGCACCTCCGACTTGAGAGTCGCGGCGAGTGCGACATCGAGCGGGATGCCCTGGTTCTTGTCCGAGACGGTGGCCGACGAGGCGAACACACCGCAGCGGTCGGCGCGTACGTTCACCGCCTCGCGCCGCACACGGCCGGCCTCCCCCAGGTAGTCGGAGAGCAGCGGGTCGACCTCCTCGCGCTGCAGCGCCAGCTTCTGCAATACACGATCGAGATTGATACCGGAACCGGCGCCGCAGCGCGGATTGAGCAGCAGCAGGTCGTCCTTCAGCGCACCGCTGCGCTCGATCCCGACGAGCAGGTAGCCCGAGGCCGACAGGTCGAGCATCGCCAGCGAGTTGACGGCACTGTTCTCAGACCGGGCGAGCAGTTCCCGCGCGGCCAGCCAGAACAGGGCCGCTGGCAGGACAACCTTGCCGCCGCCGAGACTGTCGCGCACCGTCCCGGCCAGCTTACCGGTAATGAACACCCGCGCAGCGGCACCCGTGCCGAAGCGATCGCCGATGTGATAGGCGGCAACGAGTTCTCGCAGATCCCTGTTATTGGGCACCACGTCATCGAACAGCACCACCCCGTCACGGCTACAGGCACGCAGCCTGAGGTGCCGGACACCGGCATCGATGTAAAGATCGGCGGACCCTGGCTGCTCGCGCCAGGCTGAAGTGTCCCGGGCGTGTTGATCTACCGTAATGTCCATGCGTACTCGGGTCTGTGTGATCAGGGGTATTGCCGGCAGGGGTTTGTCGGCAGGCTCCGCGACATGCCACAAGCGCACCTGGCGCATCGCACGCCTGCAGCGCAACTTGCGCCGCACCCGGCAGCGCCTACCGCCACACCGGGATCGGGGCCAATGTTACAGACATTGGGCGGGCTGATTAAGTTGAATTCTCAGGGAAACCGGACTGGATCAATGACAATGATCGAAATCCTGCGTACACGCAGGGTGAATTGGCGCGATGGCGGTCGGCGGCGGCTGCAGGCTGGGCCGTGTGCACACCGGCATGCCGCACACCGGGTTGACCCGCCATCCCTGGTTCGCAAAGGCCGCGCAGCGGATCAAGTCCACGGCCGCCATCGACGGCACGGTGGCCAGCTGCGCTCGTGTTGACACGCGGCGCTTCGAGCGCTGACCCACGGTGCGGCTGCGGGCTGTTTGCAGCCGCCGCCACAGGCGGGGACAACCCGCCGGCCACGGCAACCACATGCAACAGAGTCCGTGTTACCCGCAATGGTTGCAACGCCACGCACGGATGACCGGCAGCAACGAAAACGGCGGCCGCAGCCGCCGTTCGGGAGTATCGTGCCCGTTATGCCAGCCGTCTGCGCCTGGCCACTCCCGCCAGGCCGAGCGCGCCGGATGCGAACAGCCAGAGGGCGGCGGGAACCGGCACCGGATTGACCGCCGCGGATCCGTTCACGTAGTTCATCGCAATCGGGCTGAAACTGCCGTCCAGGAACGACAGGAACAGATTGTCGCTCAGGGTCAGCGGCGAAACGCTGCCCGGGTCACCGATCAGGGTGAAGCTCAGCGAACCGATGGCTCGCGGCGTGGCGCCGAAAACCATCGCAGGCCCGAAACCGGTGGTCCAGCCTATGGTCAACAGCCCCGGCGCGACGTAGTCGATCGTATCGAAAAAGGCATCGCGCTCCGTCAGCCCCGCAGCGAAGGCGAAGTCGCCGTTGTAGGAAAGCACGGACGCATCCCAGCTGAGATCGAACGCGCCGTCCACCATCTCGAAGTCGCTGCCCGTGATGCTGATACCGATCGTGTCTCCCGTTGGCGCCGCAACGCTGACCGGGTCGATGGCGACGGTCTGCGCCTGTGATGCGGCGCATGCCAGCATGAAACCGATACCGGCGCAAAGTCTGCCAAACAAGCGTGATTTGTCCATTCCTGATTTCCCCTTATTGTTATCGAGTCGGTTCTGCCTGGTACTGCAGTCTTGCGCACAGACTATGTGGAATCCGCGGTCCTGTACATTGTCCTTAGGTACAGGCGTCGGGCCGGTCCGCGCCCCGCCCGGCGCCCTGCCCGGCTCGAATGCACGCGCAATCCGCTCCATCCGCCATACCGGCAGCACACATGCGGCGCGACGCAAAACCATGTTGCAACGGGGAACCCCAGCGACTTGCAGTGAATAAGATCTATCCCGTCGTTCCACGCGAGCCGCGTCGCTGGCTGCAATCCTGCGGGACCGGGCGAGTCTGACACCTGGTGTTGCGGCTCACTGATACAGCCGCGGCTACACTACGCGCACCGCACCATGCCAGACGCAGAAACCGCCGTGGTCACGACCGTGCGGAATGATGAGATAGTGTGGAACGGCTGACCGCAGCCGCACTCGGAAATTCACGCCGCGACACCAGGCCCGGCGCGTCGTGCTCAATCGCGCCCCAGCAGCTCGCGCATGCCGGAAAATTCCTGTTGCTCGGCAGCGCCCACTTCCGGGTAGCGCGGATCGAGCCCGCGCAGTGTCTCCACGATGGTCTCGGCCACGCACAGGCGCAGGTAGGGCTTGTGGTCGGCCGGGATGGCGTACCACGGCGCCCAGGGTCGCGAGGTGGCGTTGAGCGCAGCCTCGTAGGCCTGCATGTAGCTGCCCCAATGCGCGCGCTCGGCGACATCGCCGCTGGAAAATTTCCAGTTCTTCTCGGGTTCTTCCAGTCTGGAGAGGAAGCGCTTGCGCTGCTCCTCGCGCGAGACGTTGAGCCAGAACTTGATGATCACGGTCCCGTTGCGCGCCAGGTGCTTTTCGTGATCGCGGATCGACTCGTAACGTTCCTGCCAGAGCCGGTCGTGGTCGATACTGCCCGGCAGCTTCTGCCCGGCCAGGTACTCGGGATGCACGCGCACCACCAGCACCTCCTCGTAGTAGCTGCGGTTGAACACGCCGATGCGCCCGCGCTGCGGCAGGCGCTGCGCCGTGCGCCAGAGGAAATCGTGGTCGAGTTCCTCCGCCGAAGGCTGCTTGAAGGAATACACCTGGAAGCCGGCCGGATCGACACCGCCGAGCGATGCCCGTATGGTGCTGTCCTTGCCCGCGGCATCCATGGCCTGGAACACCAGCAGCACGGCACGCCGGTCTTCGGCGTAGAGCCGACGCTGCAGCTCGCCCATTTCCTTGATCAACGCGCCCAGCCGCTTCTTGCAGGTCTTCTTATCCGGCGCCTCCGCGTGGCGCGTCGGGGCCTGCGCCACCCGGAAGCCGGCATCGAACGGCACCAGCCAGGGACTCTCGATATGGGTTGCGGGCGTGGCGGTCATCGTCATTCACTCCGCGCCTGCCGCGGCGGAACGCTGCGGCAGGCGGCAGTTCGAGACACCGGATCAGGCCAGGTGCAGTTTGATCTGGTCCACCAGTTCGGCACAGGCGTCGCCGCAGGCCTTGCACTCGATGTGCTCCTCGTGCTTCCGGCATTCCGTCTCGCAGTCCTTGCAGACCTGCGCACAGACATCGGCGTAGGCCTTGAGGTAAGAGGAATTCGCCGCCAGCAGATAGGCAAAGCCCGCACAGACGGCCTCCATCTCGTGCACTTTCGAGGCGCACTGCGCCAGCGAGGTATCGCCTTCCCGGAAACTGACCAGGCAGTGCGCGATGCAGCGCCGGCCCTTGTCGAGGCATTCGTTGGTGGCGGCCAGCACGTCCGGCTGCTGCGCACTGTGCATGCTGTGATCGTGGCCCGGCATCGCGGCCACTGCAGCGCCGCTGCCGGCCAGCGCGGCTGCCGCGCCCAGTCCCGTCAGCAGTTCGCGCCGGCTCAGGCCGACATTCCCCGTTCGCTGCTCGTTGTTCGTATGCTGCGTAGACATGCTGTTGATCCCCCAGTTGGCCGGGGCACACCGTGCGCCCCGAAAGTGAAATTCGCTGTCCTAAAATAGCACCCTTTCGCGCCTGCAAGACAGACCCGCCCCGCGCCACCGCCGCAAGTGGCGCGCGGTGCCGCGCCTGCCAGCCGGTGACGGCCGCGCGGTTGCCATCTTTAATATTCAGCCCCGCGCAGCAGCGACCCGGGCCTCACGCGCCCGGCACATACCGCACCAGGAGCTGCAGAACACCCGCGGCGCACAGCCCGGCGACCAGGTCGTCGAGCATGATGCCGAGGCCGCCGTGCACGCGCCGGTCGAACCAGCGGATCGGCCAGGGCTTGAGGATGTCGAACAGGCGGAACAGCACGAAGCCGACGGCGATCCACTGCCAGCCGGCCGGGGCCAGCGTCATGGTGACCAGATAGCCGACGATCTCGTCCCACACGATGGCGGGATGATCGTGCACGCCGAGGCCGCGCGCGGCATGCGCGCAGGCCGCCACGCCGAGCGCGAACAGCGCGGCGGTCACGACGAGATACCAGGCCGGGGCCAGCGGCTGCAGCAGCAGGTAGCAGGGTATGCCGACCGCGGTACCGGCGGTGCCGGGCGCCTTCGGCAGCAGGCCGCTGCCGAAACCCAGGGCCAGCAGGTCCAGCGGGTGGCGCAGCAGGGCTGGCGACGGCCGCTCAGGCATTGCCGAAGTGCACGTAGCCGCGGGCGGCCGGCTGATACGCGCGACCGTCGCGGGTATGGCAGCGGATGCCGGGCTCCGCCTCGATGACGCCGATGGCCGTGCAGCCGCAGCGCATGCCGCCGAGCCGCTCCTCCACCGCTGTGCAATGCTGCACGGGTACGGTGAAGCAGAGTTCGTAATCGTCGCCGGCGCTGAGCGGCAGCTCGTAATACGGCGGGTGCGGCCCCGGCCCGGGCTGATCGATGGCCGCGCGGAAGGCGGCCGAGTGCGGCAGGGCATCGATGTCGATGGCGGCGCCGAGGTTGTCGCCCTCCAGCAGGTGTCCCAGGTCGGCGAGCAGGCCGTCCGAGACGTCGATCGCGGCACTGGCGTAGCGGCGCAGCGCCAGTCCGGCCTCGAGCCGCGGCTGCGGGTAATCGAGCCGCCGGCGCAGGTCCGCCCCGGCGGCCTCGCGCAGCTGCAGGGCAAGACCGGCATCCCCGGCGTCCCGGTCACGTAGACCCGGTCACCGGGCTGCGCACCGCTGCGGCGCAGTGCCCGGCCCTGGCGGATGAATCCGTGCGCCTGTACCGTGACCGACAGCGGCCCGCGCGTGGTGTCACCCCCCACGAGCTGCACATGGTAGTGGTCCGCCAGGGCGAAGAAACCGCGCGCGAAGTCGGCCAGCCAGACGGGATGGTATTCCGGCACGGTCAGTGCCAGCGTGGCCCAGGCCGGCTCCGCCCCCATGGCCGCGAGATCGCTGAGGTTGACGGCCAGCGCCTTGTGGCCGATGGCGGCCGCCGGTGTGGCGTTGTCGAAGTGCACGCCGGCGACCAGCGTATCCATGCACACGACCAGTTCCGCCCCGGCCGGCACCAGCAGCAGCGCGGCGTCATCGCCCACGCCCAGCAGGACGTCCTCGCGCCCGACCGGCTGGCGGGTGAAATGCTGGCGGATGATGTCGAACTCGTCGCCGGACATGGGTCCCGCACACTAGGCCCGGGCGTGGCGGTTGTACTCGGTCGCCCGCAGGACATGCGCCGCCTTGTCCAGCACCCCGTTGACGAAGGTATGACCCTGCTCGGCTCCGAATTTCTTGGCGAGCTGGACGGCCTCGTTGATCACCACCCGGTACGGAATGTCCAGGCGGTGCAGCAGCTCGTAGGTCCCGATGCGCAGGATGGCGCGTTCCACCGGGTCCAGCCGCGGCAACGGTATGTCGAGATGCTGCGCCAGATTATTATCAATATCTTCAACGAGTTTTGTAATATTATTGAACAACTCGACGAAATACTCGCGGTCGGTGTTCGAGAAGTCCTCCGTCTCCAGGAACTGATTGCGGATGTCGTGCGTCGCGGTACCCGACATGTCCCACTGGTAGAGGGCCTGCATGGCATAGCGGCGTGCACGGGCACGGGCGTGGGGAGACGGGGTCATGGGATACGGGACCTAGCTATCGAGGTTGCGGAGCAGGTTGATCATCTCGATCGTCGACAGGGCCGCCTCCGCGCCCTTGTTGCCCGCCTTGGTGCCGGCGCGCTCGATGGCCTGTTCGATGGTGTCGACGGTCAGCACGCCGAAGGCGATCGGGATGTCGTACTTGAGCGATACTGCCGAGAGGCCCTTGGTGCACTCGCCGGCGACGTACTCGAAATGCGGCGTGCCGCCGCGGATCACCGCGCCCAAGGCGATGATGGCATCGTAGCGCTTGGATGCGGCCAGCCGCTGGGCGGCGATCGGCATCTCGTAGGCGCCGGGCACGCGGACGATCTGCAGGTCGCGCTCGTCGGCACCGTGCCGCCGGAGCGTGTCCAGCGCACCGGCCACCAGGCTTTCCACCACGAACGCGTTGAAGCGCGAGACCAGCAGCACGATGCGCGCGCCCCGGATCACCAGCTCACCCTCTTTCACCGTTATATCACCCATGTCTTTGTCCTTGCTGAATAACTCAATCAATTCACTTGACGTAATCCACGACTTCCAGGCCGAAACCGGCAATGCCGTGCAGGTTCTTCGGCGCGCTCAGCACCCGCATTTTCTGCACGCCGACATCGGCGATGATCTGGGCGCCCACTCCGTAGGTGCGCAGGTCATCCGGCTTGCCGCCGCTCGGCGGCGCGTCCGGGCGCGGCATATGATACGCGCGGACCTGTTCCGCGAGCGCATGCGCTTCCTCTTTCTGGCGCAGGATGACCAGTACCCCGCTGCCCTCCTGCGCGATGCGCTGCAGGGCCTGGCGCAGTGACAGGTGGTGGCCCTCGGTCAGCGCCCCGACCAGGTCGCCCAGCGTGTTCTGCATGTGCACCCGCACCAGGGTCGGCGCGTCCGGCCGGATCTCGCCCATGACCAGGGCGAGATGCACGGCGTCGTCGATGGAGTCGTGATAGGCGTAGGCGCGGAACACACCGTGCTCGGTGGCCAGCTCGCTGACCGCCACCCGCTCCACCGTCTTTTCGTTCTCGATACGGTAGCGGATCAGGTCCTCGATGGTCCCCATCTTGAGGCCGTGCCGCCGGGCATAGATCTCCAGGTCGGGACGGCGTGCCATGCTGCCGTCCTCCTTCAGGATCTCGACGATCACCGCGGCAGGCTCCAGGCCGGCGAGCCGCGCCAGGTCGCAACCGGCCTCGGTGTGGCCGGCGCGCGTCAGCACCCCGCCCGGCTTGGCCATGAGCGGAAAGATATGACCGGGCATGACGATGTCGGACGGGCGCGCGTCGCGCGCGGTCGCGGCCAGGATGGTGCGCGCGCGGTCATGCGCGGAGATGCCCGTGGTCACGCCTTCGGCGGCCTCGATGGACAGGGTGAAATTGGTGGCGTGCTGGGATTCGTTGCGCTGCACCATCAGCGGCAGCGCCAGCTGTTCGCAACGCTCGCGCGTGAGCGTCAGGCAGATCAACCCGCGCCCGTGACTGGCCATGAAATTGATGTCCTCGGGCCGCACCTTCTCGGCAGCCATCACCAGGTCACCCTCGTTCTCGCGGTCTTCGTCATCCAGCAGCACGACCATGCGGCCGGCGCGAATGTCCGCGACGATCTCTTCGATACTGTTTAAAGACATATGTGCAGCTTGCTGATTTTCCTGATGTACATCCATCAACGTATTATCCACGAAACGGGAGCCGACGGCACGCCTCGCGCAACCTGCCGCGACGGCAGCGGTCCGGCGCCCTGCTCAGATGTCACTGCCGTCGTGCCGCCCGGTGAAGCCGTGCGCCGCGAGCAACTCCCGCGTCACCCCCGCACCGCCCGGGCGGGCAGCTGCATCACCCAGCAACAGACGTTCCAGGTAGCGGGCGATCAGGTCGACCTCCAGGTTGACCCGCCGCCCGGGTCGGTAGGCCTGCAGCGTGGTCTCGGCCAGCGTGTGCGGCACGATGTTGAGCTCGAACGCCGCGCCCTCGACCGCGTTCACCGTCAGGCTGACGCCATCCACGCAGATCGAACCCTTGACCGCGATGTAGCGCGCCAGCGCGTCCGGGGCACGGACGGTGAAGCGCACCGAGCGGCTGTCCTCGTGCCGGTCCGTGACCGTGCCGATGCCATCCACGTGACCGCTGACCAGGTGGCCGCCGAGGCGGGTCGCCAGGGTCAGCGCCAGCTCCAGGTTGACGGTGCTCCCGGGCGCAAGTTCCCCGAGCGTGGTGAGCCCGAGCGTCTCGCCCGAGACGTCGGCCTGGAACGACTGCGCGTCCTTTTCCACCACGGTGAGGCAGACACCGCTGACCGCGATACTGTCCCCGAGCCCGACCCCGGCCAGCGGCAGCTTGCCGGCCTGGATCGCGATGCGCACATCGCCGCCGCGCCGCTCGAGCGCCGCGATCTTGCCTACCGCCTGTATGATGCCTGTAAACATGCTTCGATTTTTATCTCCGCCGCGCAGGGCACAGCGCTCACTGATTAAGCCCATTGATCCCACACGACTGGCATGGCGCTGCCGGAGCGGACCGTATTCGCGCATGCTACGCGCTCCTACAGATGCTTCAGAAAGCCGGGATCAGCGTCCCCGCGCAGGGCATCCGCAAACCCCTCGCGTTAGGGTATGAGCGTTCACATGCATAGTTGCTCTGTGTCCTCTCTGCCCTCTGTGGCAAACCGGCTTCCGCCGCTAGCCCTGCACCGTCGCCGTGAGCCGCCAGTCGGTGCCGACAGCACGGATATCGCTTATCGCCAGCCCGATACGCTGGTCCATGTGCTCCAGGCCCGGCAGCGTGAACAGGCCGCGCGCGCTGTCGCCGAGCAGATGCGGCGCCAGGTAGATCACCAGCTCGTCGACCAGTCCCGCCTGCAGCAGGGCGCCGGACAGTGTCGGACCGGCCTCCACGTGCACTTCGTTACAGCCCTGCTCGGCCAGGAAATGCATGACCGCGTCCAGGTTGAGCCGCTTGTCGCGGCGCATCGGCAGCACGACCACGCTGGTCGTGTCTCCGGTGAGCCGTTCGATGCGGCGCATGTCGCTCTCCGTGGTCAGCACATACGTCATGCCGGGCAGCCCGAGCATGCGCGCGGTGGTGGGCATGCGCAGCCGGCTGTCGAGCACGACGCGCAGCGGCTGGCGCACCGCGCCCGTCTCCGCATCCAGCCGCACGTTCAGCGCGGGATCGTCCGCCAGGACGGTGGCGATGCCGGTCAGCAACGCGGAACTGCGCGCCCGGAGCCGCTGGACGTCGGCGCGGGCATGCTCGCCGGTAATCCAGCGGCTTTCGCCGCTGGCCAGGGCGGTACGGCCGTCCAGGCTCATGGCCAGCTTGACGCGGATCCACGGCAGGCGCGTGCGCATGCGTTTGACGAAGCCGCAGTTGAGCCGTTCCGCGTCCGTTTCCAGGATACCGGAATGCACCTCGATCCCGGCGGCGGCCAGCGCCGCCAGCCCCTTGCCGGCGACCTGCGGATTCGGGTCCGGCATGGCCGCGACCACGCGCGCCACCCCCGCCTGGATCAACGCCTCGCTGCATGGCGGCGTGCGGCCGTGATGACAGCACGGTTCCAGCGTCACGTAGGCGGTGGCACCCTGCGCGGCGGTACCGGCCGCCGCCAGGGCGTTGATCTCGGCATGCGGGCCGCCGGCGACTTCGTGCCAGCCCTCGCCGACGACCGTATCGTCCCGCACCAGCACGCAACCCACACGCGGGTTCGGATCGGTGGTGAACAGACCGCGGCGCGCCAGTTGCAGGGCGCGCGCCATGTACAGATGATCGGATGCGGCGGACATGGGCGGAATCGGTGCCGGCCTGACGCTCAGTCTTCCGGCAGCAACGGGATCTGGTCCTTGCGCTCCTGCGCGGTCGGCTCGTTCTCCAGGCGCTCGATCTCCTCGCGGAACGCGTTCACGTCCTCGAAGCTGCGATAGACGGAGGCGAAGCGGACATAGGCCACCTGGTCGAGCAGCCGCAGCTCGTTCATGACCCACTCGCCGAGCATGCGCGAGGGGATCTCGCGCTCGCCGCTGGCGCGCAGCCGGTGCTGCAGGCGGCTGATCGCGGCGCTCACACTGTCGGAATCGACCGGGCGCTTTTCCAGCGCGCGCATCATGCCGCTGATCAGTTTCTTCTCGTCGAACGGCTCGCGCGCGCCGTTGCTCTTGATGATGCGCGGCATCACCAGCTCGGCGAATTCGAAGGTGGTGAAACGCTCGCCGCAGTCCAGGCATTCGCGCCGGCGCCGGACCTGCGCGCCCTCGCCCGCCAGCCGCGAATCGATCACCTTGGTATCCTGTTTTCCGCAGAACGGGCAGTACATGGTCCGCGCCCCGCGATCAGTTACCGCCGTAGACAGGGAAGCGTTTGCACAGCGCGAGCACCTTGCCGCGCACGGCCTCGATCACGGCCGGATTATCGAGGTCGTCGAGCACGTCGCACATGAGACCCGCCAGCGCGCGCGCCTCGGCCTCGCCCATGCCGCGCGTGGTCATGGCCGGGGTGCCGACACGGATGCCGCTGGTGACGAACGGCGACTGCGGATCGTTCGGCACGGCGTTCTTGTTGACGGTGATATGCGCCGCACCGAGCGCCGCGTCCGCCGCCTTGCCGGTCAGCCCCTTGTCGACCAGATCGACCAGGAACAGGTGATCGTCGGTACCACCGGAGACCACCTTGTAGCCGCGCTCCATCATCACGCCCGCCATGACGCGCGCATTGTCCAGCACCTGCTGCTGGTAGACGCGGAACGCCGGCTCCATCGCCTCCTTCAGGGCCACGGCCTTGGCCGCGATCACGTGCATCAGCGGGCCGCCCTGCGTGCCCGGGAAGACCAGCGAGTTGAGCTTCTTCTCGATCGCCTCGTTGGCGCGCGCGAGGATCAGTCCGCCGCGCGGACCGCGCAGGGTCTTGTGGGTCGTGGTGGTGGTGATGTCGGCGATGTTCACCGGGCTGGGATACAGACCGGCGGCGATCAGGCCGGCCACGTGCGCCATGTCCACGAACAGCCACGCACCCACGCTGTCGGCGATGTCGCGGAAACGCTGCCAGTCGACCTTGAGCGAATAGGCGGAGAAGCCCGCCACCACCATCTTGGGCTTGTGCGCCTTCGCGAGCGCCTCGACCTGATCGTAGTCGATCGCACCGGTCGCGGGATCCAGGCCGTACTGCACGGCATTGAACAGCTTGCCGGAGAAATTCACCTTCGCGCCGTGGGTCAGGTGGCCGCCGGCGTCGAGACTCATGCCGAGGATGGTATCGCCCGGGGCGAGCAGTGCGAGATACACCGCGGCATTGGCCTGCGAACCGGAGTGCGGCTGCACGTTGGCGTAGTCGGCCTGGAACAGCGCCTTGGCACGGTCGATGGCGAGCTGCTCGGCGACGTCCACGTATTCACAACCGCCGTAATAGCGCTTGCCCGGATAACCCTCGGCATACTTGTTGGTCAGCACCGACCCCTGCGCTTCCAGCACCCGCGGGCTGGCATAGTTTTCCGAGGCGATCAGCTCGATGTGGTCTTCCTGGCGCCGGCGTTCGCCCTCGATGGCGGCCCACAGCTCGTCGTCGTAACCGGCAATGCGCATGTCCTTGTCAAACATAGGGGATAACTCTATGAAGTGGTGAGAATTAGCCGGGTACCGGCTGGACGGGGATGATAGCCGATAACGCGCGGCCTGGCTAACGAATCCACGCGTCCGCTCCGGTCAGCTGGCGACAAAGGCCTCCACCACCGCGCTCCACGCCTGCGCCAGGCTGGTGCGGTTGTAGCCGCCGCCGCCCATCGCCAGCACGCGTCCCTGGCAATAACGATCGGCGAGCACGCACAGCCGTGCCGCTGCGTGCCGGTGCGCGGCGGGCGTTAAGCCAAGGTGGGTGAGCGGATCGCCGGCAATGCTGTCCGCACCGCACTGGAACAGGATGAATTCCGGGGGCGTCGCCGCGAGGTGGTCTTCCACGCGCTGCCAGGCCGCATGAAACGCATCATCGCCGGCGCCCGGCGGCAGCGGGATGTTCAGCTTGGTGCCGACGGCGGCGCCGGTGCCGGTCTCCGCGGCGGCACCGCTGCCCGGATAGAGATAGCGGCCGTCCTCGTGCAGGTCGGCGTAGCACAGGTCGGGATCGTCCTCGAAGCCGTAGAACACGCCGTCCCCGTGATGGGCATCGATATCGACGTAGGCCACGCGCCGGATCGCGTGCTCCCGGCGCAGGGTCTCGATCGCGATCCCGCAATCGTTGTAGACACAGAAGCCGGCGGCCCCCTCGCGCCGCGCGTGATGCAGACCGGCTATCGGCACGAACACGCGGCGGCAGCTGCCGTCCAGCAGGCGTTCTATGCCATCCAGGACGCTGCCGACCACGAAGCAGGCAGCTTCATGGACGCCGGGGAAGGCCGGGGTGTCGCCATAGTCGAGAAACCCCTCACCCGTGGCCGACTGCCGGATCACGCGCTCGACATAGGCATGGGTATGAAACCGCTCCAGGGCCGCGCGGGTCGCCGCCACCGGCGCACGCACGCTGACCCTGCGGTCCAGCCCCAGTGACCGGGCATGCTGCCAGAAGGCGTCGAGCCGGTCGGGACCGAACGGATGACCCCGGCCGAAGCCGTAGCGCGCCAGCTCGGGTCCTATATAGATGCACGTAGCCGCCATGGCATCCCATCCTAGCAGTCGCCGGCCGCGTGCCGCCAGGCGGGACGGTACCGCTCCCCCGGTCTGTGTACGGCACCCGCGCGGCGCGGTTCGGCGGGGCCTGGACGGCGATGATTCATAAATAAATTCATTTTACACATATAGATAAAGTCTTTTTCTCACAATTCACATAACAATCCGCCCGGCACGCCTGCCCTGTCCGCTTGCCGGGCGCGGTTGACATTTGCACGCCCTGGCCGGAAGGTCATGCCCCTGAGACGACCCGGGAACCCCCGCCATGACCGGATTGCACCGGCAACCGCTCCTGATCTGCCTGCTGGGCGTGCTCGCCCAGGCCGCGGGCGTGGCGGACGCGACGCCTTACATCAGCCCCGAGCGGATCGAAGGCATCCACACGGTCGACGCCGACGGCCTCATCGAACTGGTGATGCGCGCACCGGAGGTCGTGCTGATCGATGCCCGCATCCGCGACGACCGCAAGGACGGCTATATCGAAGGCTCGATCAGCCTGCCGGATAACGAAACCGACTGCGCGACGCTCGCCATCCGGGTGCCCGCACTCGACCGCCCGGTGCTGTTCTACTGCAACGGGGTGCGCTGCGCACGCTCGGCCCACGCCGCCCGCATCGCCCGCGCTTGCGGCTACACCCGTGTTTACTGGTACCGCAACGGCGTCGAGGAGTGGCGCAGGCAACAGTATCCTCTGGTCAGATGAGATGCGCTCCCTGCGCGCGCGGGCGTCAGGGAACCATCGCTTGCCCGACCGCGGGTGACGCCTATAATGGGCGCCTTGTATCCAGCTCGCGGAGTTCCCCGACCTAATGGCGCAGTACGTCTTCACCATGAATCAGGTGGGCAAGGTTGTCCCGCCGAAACGCAAGATCCTCGACAACATCTCGCTGTCTTTCTTCCCGGGCGCCAAGATCGGCGTGCTGGGTTTGAACGGCTCCGGCAAGTCCACCCTGCTGCGCATCATGGCGGGCGTGGATACCGAAATCGAGGGCGAGGCGCGCCCGCAGCCCGGCATCCGCATCGGTTACCTGCAACAGGAGCCGCCGCTCAATCCGGACAAGAACGTGCGCGGCAATCTCGAGGAGGCGCTGGCGGACATCACGGAGGCCCAGCAGCAGCTGGAGGCGGTGTATGCCGCCTACGCGGAACCCGACGCCGACTTCGACGCGCTGGCCGCGGAACAGGCGCGGCTGGAAAACATCCTGCAGGCAGCCGACGGCCACAACCTCGAACGCAAGCTCGAGATCGCGGCCGAGGCACTGCGCCTGCCACCCTGGGAGGCCGACGTCACGAAGCTCTCCGGGGGCGAACGCCGGCGCGTGGCCCTGTGCAAGCTGCTGCTGTCCAATCCCGACATGCTGCTGCTCGACGAACCGACCAACCACCTCGACGCCGAGAGCGTGGCCTGGCTGGAGCGCTACCTGGCCGAATTCCCCGGCACGGTGGTGGCCGTCACCCACGACCGCTATTTCCTCGACAACGTCGCCGGCTGGATCCTGGAACTCGACCGCGGCCACGGCATCCCGTGGCAGGGCAACTATTCCTCCTGGCTGGAACAGAAGGAGAAGCGTCTGGAGACCGAGGAGAAACAGGCCTCGGCGCGCCAGAAGGCGATGAAGGCCGAGCTGGAATGGGTGCGCTCGGGCGCGAAGGGCCGCCACGCCAAGAGCAAGGCGCGCCTCGCGCGCTTCGAGGAGCTGGCCTCGCAGGAATCGATGCAGCGCAACGAGACCAAGCAGCTCTTCATCCCACCGGGTCCGCGCCTGGGTGACCTGGTGATCGAGGCCAACCACATCAGCAAGCGCTTCGGCGACAATCTGCTCTACGAGAACCTCAGCTTCAACCTGCCGCGCGGCGGCATCGTCGGCGTGATCGGCCCGAACGGCGCCGGCAAAACCACGCTGTTCCGCATGTTGACCGGCACGGAACAGCCGGACAGCGGCGAACTGCGCATCGGCGAGACCGTCCAGATCGCCTGCGTCGACCAGAGCCGCGACGCGCTCGACCCGAAGAAGACCGTGTGGGAGGAGATCTCGGACGGTCAGGACATCATTACCGTCGGCAAGACCGAGCTCAATTCACGAACCTATGTCTCGCGCTTCAACTTCACCGGCAACGACCAGCAGAAGATCGTCGGCCAGCTTTCCGGCGGCGAACGCAACCGCGTCCATCTCGCCAAACTGCTGCGCAGCGGCGGCAACGTGCTGCTGCTCGACGAGCCGACCAACGACCTGGACGTGGAGACCCTGCGCGCACTGGAAGAAGCCTTGCTCGACTTCCCCGGTTGTGCTGTAGTCATTTCCCACGATCGCTGGTTCCTCGACCGCATCGCGACGCACATCCTGGCCTTCGAAGGCGACAGCCAGACCGTGTGGTTCGAGGGTAACTACGCCGACTACGAGGCGGACCGCAAGCGCCGCCTCGGCGCCGACGCCGACCAGCCGCACCGCATCAAGTACAAACGACTGGACAGTTGATGATGCCGACCATCGCCGAGGATGATGCCGCGAAGCTCAGGGCGTTCGAGCAACGCATGCAGCAGGAAGGGGCTGCCGGCTTCGCGGCCGGACCCGCGCCCTGGGATCACTGGGACGATCTCGTCAGCCTCGGCACCTATCGGGTGTGGATGAACAGCCTGCGGCGCACCGCCCCGGCCGCAGCGCCGGCGGCCAAGCCGCTCACGACCCGCCTGCTGACCGGCGTTGCGCAACTGGCACTGCTCGCCCTGCTGATCGGCAGCGCGGGGGTGTATGTCTCCATCCTCAACCCGCAGCCGCCACTCGCCGCGGGTGGCGTGCAACCGCCCCCCATCATGGTGGCCGAGCGTACACCGCCGCGCCCGCTGACCAGCGCGCAGCCGGTACGCCGCAGCCACGCCGGCAGCGCCGGCGCGGACCTGCCGGCGCCGCCCGGTGAGACCGCGCCCGCAGCAGCTGACGTGCTGCAGACGGCCGCAGAGACGGTCGCGCCAACGCCCGTCCCGGCAGCCCCCGACCCGGCGGATGGCACGGCAAGCGCCACGGCGCAGACGCTGGCATCGACGCTGGACGCACTGCCCGGCACCGCGGCAGGGCCGGCACCGACCGATCCGGCCGCGGCAACGCAGGCCGCGGTCGTTGCGACGACCGCGGACGCGGCCGAACCGGCGGCGACACCGGCCGAGGCCGCGCCAGAACCGGCCAGTCGCAACCGGGACGAGCCACCGGCGGACAACCATGCCGGCGCCGGGTCGGAAACCGAACTAACGGGTACCTGGGTGGTCAACCTCGCCTCCTACAACTACGAATCCATGGCGCAGCGCAAGCTGGAACAGTTCCATGACAAGGGCGTGAATGCGGAGCTGGCCCGGATCATGGTCAAGGGCAAGTCCATCATCCGCCTCCGCACCACGGGGTATAAAAGCAAGCGCGAGGCCATCGAGTGGGTCCCGCTGCTGGAGGAGCGGCTCGGGCTGGACGGGGCCTGGGTTGCGAAGTACGAGCCGGGCAAAGACTGATTCAGCCGCCGGACGGCGCGGCCGGCGCCGGCTCAGGCGTGGTCATCGAGATAACCGCCCGCCTGCAGCCACTGCGCGAGCAACCAGCAACAGGCGGCCCAGGCGGCACCGGCGGCCCAGCCGGCCAGCACGTCGCTGGGCCAGTGCACCCCGAGGTAAACCCTGCTGACGCCCACCAGCAGCGTAACCAGCACCGCACAACCGATCAGGAACAGCCGGACCCGGCGCGCGGCGTGTATCACGGCGAGCAACGCGCCGCCGGTGAGATACACCACGGCCGACAGCATCGCGTGCCCGCTCGGGAAACTGGATGTGTAGACCATCGAACCGTGCGCAACCAGTTCGGGCCGGGGGCGGGCGAACCCGCCCTTGAGCGCCAGCGCGAACAGCAGCCCCCCGCCCAGCGCCAGCAGCACGAACAGCGCGATGCGCCGCAGACCCTGCAGCCAGAGATAGCCGACCGATGCCAGCGTGAGCATGCCGAGCACACCGACGCCACCGAGCGCGGTGAAGTCACGGAACATCTCCTCCACCCACGCGGGTCCCCGCGGATCAGCGAGGTCACCGGGGGCACGCATGGCCAGCAGCAGCCAGCGGTCGATGCGCTGCGTGTCGCCTTCCAGCATTTCCTCGGCAATACCGAGGAACACCAGTACCCCGGCGGCCAGGATGACCAGCGCCAGCGAAGCGAAATGATGGCGCGCAAAGTGCACGGGCGATATCCGTGCGGATTCCGTTTCAGTCGTCATGGCGGTCACACGCAAAGGGGGGACCGAGTGTACCGGAACGACCGCATGCCTGCATGGGCGGCGGGCGCACGGCAAATCGGCAGCCGCACGACCGGATCGGTTCTCAACATCCCGCGCCAACCGCGTTGCAGCCGGGCATGCGCGCCTTGCGGGCGCAATCTTGGGGACCGGGCGCTCCTGCCCCTGGCCTGGCTGGCGCTCGCTCAGGTAGCGACGGCTGCACTACGCTCGCCGCGCCTCCCCGTTAACCAAGATCATCACAGGGGATGGTGTCATCGGTTCGAGCGCAACGGCCCGCGCGGGGCCGCTGTCATGACTGCGGCTGCCGGCCTACTTGCCGTAGCGCGTGATACCGCCCAGGGTCACCAGACCGGTGACGAACAGCCAGGCGGCTGCCGGCACGGGCACGACGGTTGCCGTGATGCCGGGGTTCAGGTACGCCGTGGCGCCGCCACTGTCCTCGAGCAGGATCTGGATGTAATGCGTACCGGCCCCGACATCGCCCAGCGCGATACCGCTCCAGGGCCGGCCCTCGGGATCACGGGCACCGAATTTCCAGACCCCATCCAGCCAGATGTTGATCCCGTTGTCGATGTTCCCGAACGCGGCGGTGATGTCGCGCAGCCCGGGACCGGCATCGAAACTGTAGACGATGGCGACTTCCGTGTTGACCAGCCAATTCGCGGGCACGGCTGACACGCGCGTCCAGTTGGCGTTGAGCTGCGCCGGATCGGTGAGCCAGTCACCCAGTGCCGCCGCGGCCGCGCTGAGGTCGGGCGCCGTGGTGAAGACCTGATCCTGTACGCCACTGAAGGTGTTCGGTGCCGGGAACCAGGGCAGGATGCCGCCCGGCTGCGTCGCCCCGAGATCACCGATGCTGTTGTTGTAGTACGCCGCTGTCGCGTTGCCGGACACGAGGCTGACCACGGTGGCTGCCTGGACGGAACTCAGCGTGGTGCAAAGCGACAGACCGAGTAAGCAAAAGGTACGCCAGAACCCGCAGGTGCGATGTGTGCGCATGGACTCCTCCGTAAGACTCGCCTTGTCTGCGCAAGGCGTTGCTGGCCGTTACCGGCCGTATGCCGGCACCGTTACCGGCAGATTTGTATACGAAATGGCCCTGCACGGCATTGACACTACGCAATTCCGGTGACGCCTGCGGCCGGTCACAGGCCGCACACCGGGGCAGCGGACCATCTGCGTGAACAGCAGCTGGCGTGGACGCACATGCAGGGTGCATGCGCTAACGGCCGGGACGACCTGCTAACCCGTTTCCTGCAAGCGGGCCGGACGGGTTTGTCGTATGAGTGCGGTCTGCAGCGCCCAGCGCGCCTCCGGCGCGATCTGCTGCAGATACACGATCTCGCCGCCGCTGCTCGCGGCCACGGGCACGCCGTCACGATAGAGGATGCGGTTATGCGGCTGGCGGGCAACCCGGTCGCCCGCCGTGACGGTTCCGGTCAGATTGAGCGGATCGCATGCAGCGATGGCGACGAGTTCGCCCTGCCCCGGTGTGTTGCGGATCCTGCGCAGGCTCTGCATGGCCTGCGGCAGCGCGAACTGCTCGCCGGCGAATCCCTGCACGAAGCGGCCGCCGCGCAACTCGCCGCGCGCCTCCATGCGCCGGTAGACATACAGCAGGTCCCGCCACGGCGGCAAACCGGTCTCGTTGTCGAGCAGCTTGCGGAACACGACCCCGTAGCGGTCGAGCAATACCCGCGCGATGTGCGCGACGGGGCCAAACCGGTCCGCGTCTGCAGCGCTCGACCGGACCGGGCGCAGCAGCGACCAGCGCCCGGCCCGGGCCAGGGTCTGGTAGCCCGGCTGGCGCCTGCCGCGCCGGCGTGCGACCTGTTGCGGTGTGATGAGGTTACGCAGCCCCCCGAAGTTGTCCGATGTGATCAGTCCCCAGGCGACCAGTTCTCCCAGCGCGGCCTCCAGTTGCGTGGGCAACAGGCGCGTGTCATCCAGCAATTCCTGGTAAAAACTCGCACCCCACTGCTGCAGGCTGGCGCGTACCGCGGCGGCGGCGCCCGAGAGCGCGATGTCCGCGGTAGCGGGCAGCGGATTGCTGCACCGCCAGTCGGCAAGATGCGCGCGGGACAGGAAGCTGATTGGTGTCGAACGCACGGCTGGCTGCTTCTGCCGGGCATCCCGCGGCGCCGGCGGCACCTGCAGTCGCAGCCAGACAAACCGGCCGGACTGGCAGAGCGAGTCGAGCTGCAATGTCGTGTAGTCACGGATACGTGCAGGCAGGATGTCCTGCTCCCAGCTCGCTGCCGCTGCCGGGATGCCTTCGAGTTGCTGCAGGCTGCGCGCCAGCGCGGCCTCCCCCGCGGCCGGCTCGTCCAGGCCGTGCCAGTGAAACAGGAAACGCATGATATCCGCCGGACTGACCGGCTCGATCTCGCTGCGCAGTTGACGGATGGTGTAACGGTGGATGCGCGCCAGCAGTCCGCGTTCGCACCACTCGGGCGCGCTGCCTTGAGTGAACTGACCCTGGATGGCGAAACCTTCCTGCTGCAGGGCCAGCAGGCCGGCATCGATCTCGTTCTGCGGCAACCCCAGCGGGGAATTGAGCTGCGTCATCGTAACCGGGCCGAGTCCTTCCAGACGGCTGCGCAGCAGTTCGGTCAGCGCCGCGCCCCGATCAGCGGTCACAGGCTCGGTCGGCTCGATGGGCGGCTCCGGACGCGCGCCGGCAAAGACGGCCAGCGCCTGGTGCAGACGCTCCGCCGCGACCCAAAGCGTCGCAGCATTATCGGGTGTGAGGGTCGTCGCGCGCCGCTCGTCCTGCAGGTGCTGCAGCCATGGCTGCCACCCGGCGTCGTTACCTTCCGCCGCGGTGACGAAGCCCAGCACCAGCAGGGCGTCGTGCAGCTCGTCGGCATCACGCGCCAGCGGCCAGACCTCCTGCCGTACCCGTTCGATCGCGGCTGGGTCGAGGGTACCGATCCCGGCGGCATCCGCCGGATCGAGATGGCGCTGCTGGTTGATGGCCAGGGTGCGGCGTTCCTCGGCGGCGCCGTCGTCGAGAAAGGCGTAGGGCCGGGCGTTGATGATCTCCAGCGCCAGCGGCGACGGCGTGGCGAGATCCCGCGTGGTGATGGTGATGCGGCCGGTCTCGATGCCCTGCAGCAGTTCGATCAGGCCGTCGACATCCATCAGCTCGTGCAGGCAGTCGGCCAGCGCCTGCTCGACCAGCGGATGGTCCGGTACGGCGCGATCCCCCGCGATGTTTTCGAAACAGGCGAGCTGGTCGGGAAAGATCAGTGCGATCAGGTCCTCGGCGCTGTTGCGCTGGAATGGCGCGGGCACCCGTTTGCCGCCGCGGTTGCGTGGCACCGCCAGCGCCGTGTTCGTGACCCAGCGCCAGCGCACCGGGAACATCGGCGCGGCCAGCAGCGCCTGGATCAGGATATCCCGCACGGTAGTGGACTGCAGATAACGGGCCGGCTCATCCAGCGGGAAACTGTGCGTCGGTCCCAGCGACAGGATCAGGCTGTCCTCCGTCGCCGCAGCCTGCAGCTCGAAATTGAACTTGCGGCAGAAGCGCTTGCGCAGGGCCAGGCCCCAGGCGCGGTTGATGCGCGAACCGTAGGGCGAGTGGATCACGAAATGCATGTCGCCGGTCTCGTCGAAGAAGCGCTCGAAGACCAGGTGCTCCCGGGTCGGGAGCACGGTCAACGCCGCCTTCGCGGCGGCCAGGTACCCGGCCAGTTGCGTGGCCGCCGCCTGCGGCAGGGCCAGCGTTCCGGTCAGGTAGCGCAGCGCCGCTTCCTGTCCCTGTTCGAGCTGCGCGTCCAGGGCCTGGCGCAGGCGCGACACGGCGCGGGACAGCTCGTCGCTGCGCCCCGGCGCCTCGCCGAACCAGAACGGAATGTTGGGCGGCTGGCCGTTGGCGTCCTCCACATATACCCTGCCCTGCTCGATCTTCAACATGCGGTAGGACTGATTGCCGAGCTGGAAGATGTCGCCCGGCATGCTTTCGAAGGCGAAGTCCTCGTTCAGCGTGCCGACGAATACGCCCTGCGGCTGCATGATTACGTCGTAGTCGAACTGGTCCGGGATCGCACCGCCGTTGAGCAGCGCCGTGAGGCGCGCCCCCGTGCGGGGGCGCAGACGGCCGTGCACGGCATCGCGGTGCAGGTAGGCAGCGCGCCGGCCACGGCGGGTATGGAAGCCTTCGCTCAGCATCTTCACCGTGGCGACGAACTGCGCCTGATCCAGCGACCGGTAGGGCCAGGCAGCGGCGAAGCACCGGTACAGCGCCGTCTCGTCCCATTCGCGGCTGGCGACCTCGGCGACGATCTGCTGTGCCAGCACGTCCAGCGGGTGCACGGGGATGTGGATCAGATCGAGTTCATCCCGGCGGATGGCGTCGAGCAGCGCGGTGCATTCCACGAGGTCGTCCCGTGACAGCGGAAACAGCCGTCCCCTGGGCATGGCATCCACCGCATGCCCCGAGCGTCCGACCCGCTGCAGGAATGTGGCGATGGCCCGGGGCGAGCCGAGCTGGCACACCAGGTCCACGTCGCCGATATCGATGCCGAGTTCGAGCGAGGCGGTGGCCACCAGGGCCCGCAGCCGGCCCTGCTTCAGCCGCTGTTCCGCATCGAGCCGGTGTTCCTTGGCGAGGCTGCCGTGATGGGCGGTGACCGCATCCGCCCCCAGGCGCTCGGCGAGCGCGGCGGCGGCGCGCTCCGCGAGGCGGCGGGTGTTGACGAAGATGAGCGTGGTGCGGTGCGCCTCGGCCAGCTGCGCCAGGCGGTCGTAGATCTCGGCCCAGACCTCGTTCGCCATGACCGCCTCGAGCGGCGAACCCGTGACCTCCAGCCGGATATCCCGCTCGCGCACATGCCCGGTATCGATGATTTGACAGGGTGACGTTGCATCATCATGCGGATGGCCGGTCAGGAATGCCGCCATCGCCGTCACCGGTTTCTGGGTGGCCGACAGGCCGATGCGCACGGGCGCCCGCCCGCACAGGGCATCGAGCCGTTGCAGCGACAGGCTGAGATGGGCGCCGCGCTTGTTCCCCGCCAGCGCATGGATCTCGTCGACGATCACCGCGCGCACGCTGCGCAGCATCTGCCGCCCCGAGTCCGAGGTGAGCAGGAGGTAGAGCGATTCCGGCGTGGTGACCAGGATATGGGGCGGCGTGCGTTTCATGGCCTCGCGTTCGGCCTGCGAGGTATCGCCGCTGCGCACCCGCGCCGTGATGGGCACATCGGCCAACCCCGCTTCCAGCAGCTGGTCACGGATGCCGTTCAGCGGCAGCTCGAGGTTCCTGTGGATGTCGTTGGACAGGGCCTTCAACGGCGAGACGTACAGCACCCAGGTTTCGTCCGGCAGGGGCGCGGACAGCCCTTCCACCAGCAGCTGGTCGAGCGCCGCCAGGAACGCTGCCAGCGTCTTGCCCGAGCCGGTAGGCGCCGCGATCAGGCAGGACTGGCCCGCCCGGATCGCCGGCCAGGCCCGGGACTGGACCGCGGTCGGTCCGGCGAACCGGGTTGCGAACCAGCGCGCCACGGCAGGATGAAATGCGGCAAGCGGCATGACTGAATACCTGGACTCACATCCCGCGCGGCCGCGACCGTGGCGATCCTGGCGCATGGCGCGGGGAGATGTTGTTACCGATGCTACACGAGCGGGCCGCAATATGGCCAGGGACGCTGAATGCACGCGCGGGTGGGGTCGCACCGGGTGCGCCTGCTGCAACTCTGACCGGTCCGCGGGGCCCGCTGCACGCGGCGCCCGGGCGATCCGCTGCAGCCGCCGCCGGACTGCAAACTACGGGGCGCAGCACGACGGTCCCGGCGCCCCCCCGTAATCACCCCGGAACAGGATGAAATCCAGCAGGTTCACCGCACCGTCTCCGTCCAGGTCCGCCGCGAGCTCGCCGCTCTGGCCGTAGCCGTTGCGCAACAGGACGAAATCGAGCAGATCGATCACGCCATCGCCGTTCAGGTCCGCATCGCAGACGTTGCCGAAGCCGTCGCCGTCGGTGTCGCGCTGGCTGAAGCCGCCGGCATCCGGAATGAGCGGGCCGTTGGGCCGGTCGATGCAGTTGTCCTGCGTGTTCTCCACGCCGTCATTGTCGTCATCCGGCGGATCGACCGGGTTGATGACGGCCGTCGTGGTCGCCGGGGCCGATTGCTGGGCCTGGTCGTCGGTCACGGTCAGGGTCACGGTATAGGTTGCCGCCCCGGCATAGACGTGGGTCGGCGTCACGCCGCTGCCCTGGCCGCCGTCACCGAAGTCCCAGTCATAGGCCACGATCGCACCACCGTCGGGATCGCTGGAACCGCTGCCATCGAACAGCACCGTGGCGCCGGCCGCCGCGGCGTAGGGTCCGCCGGGATCGGCGACCGGCGGCAGCGGCGCCGCGCCCGGATCATAGGGCGGCTGCGTGTCCAGCGGCGGCGCGACCGTGGCGATGACGTTGCCCGTCCGGTTGTAGACGGGATTGTTGCCGCCGCTGGTCCAGCCGGGCTGGGTGGAGGCGTTGATCTCGCTGACGTTGTCGGCCTGCCCCGGATCCTGGTCCGAGTCGCTGCCCGCGACCAGGGTGAAGGCGATGGTGATGCTGATCCCGCCCTGGACCAGGGTCTTGAGCGCGTTGCCGTAGGCATTCCAGGTCGCGGCGGTGGTCCAGTGGCAGAGCTGGCACCCCTCTCCCCCCGCGCGCTCACCGCTCTGCGAAGCCGGGTAGGTGTTGTTCCACAGGGTGTAGTAGATGGGGAAAGCCGGTGCGGCCGTGGCGCCGAGCAGGAGCGAGGCGCCGAGCAGCAGCGCGCAGGCACGACCGCTGCCCTGGCCATGCTGTCGTGTCGGACGGTTTGCGCTGCCGCTCCCGGTCATCATACCCCCCGCATGGCCCGGTCCGGTTACCGTGTGCGCCGCTTGGCCACCGTATCCCGCAGGCGGCTGGCGCGTGCTGAATGTCTGCCGGCTGACGACTCCCTCGCAACGTCGCCGGCGCTCGTGTCGTTTGCGGTTTGCCTTCACTATAGACGGACAGGGCCGTGCAGGCAAAAGCCGCCATGTCACCCGCGCCCCGCCCATCGCGTCAATTATCCAGCGCCACAGCCAGCGGGTCCGGCAGGCGGTTGCAAGCATTCGGTACCGGTTGAGTTTGCGACATCCGACCGCATTGCGGCGCGCTGCTACGGCTACGCCGCAGCCGCGCGCATGGCGGTATCTGACAACAGGCATATTTGAGACAGGGTCTAGTTCACCCACACCCGCGCATTGCGGAACAGGCGCAGCCACGGGCCGTCCGCGCCCCACTCTGCCGGGTGCCAGGAATTGGTGACGGTGCGAAACACTCGCTCGGGATGCGGCATCATGATGGTGACCCGGCCGTCTGTCGTGGTCAGCGCCGTGATACCGAGCGGCGAGCCGTTCGGATTGGCCGGATAGCGTTCGGTCGCCGCGCCGCGACCGTCGACATAGCGCGCGGCAACCAGGCCGCCAGCCAGCACGTCCTGGACGCTGCGGTCGCCGAACTCGGCACGCCCCTCGCCGTGCGCGACCGCGATCGGCAGGATCGAGCCGGCCATGCCCTCCAGCAGGATCGAGGGCGAGTCAAGGATCTCGAGCTGGGAGAAGCGCGCCTCGAACTGTTCCGATTCGTTGCGCACGAAGCGCGGCCAGTGTTCCGCGCCCGGGATCAGCGACTGCAGGCCGGACAGCATCTGGCAGCCATTGCAGACACCGAGCGCGAAGGTATCGGAACGGGCGAAGAACGCCGCGAAGCTGTCGCGCAGTTCCGGATGGAACAGCACCGACTTGGCCCAGCCCTGGCCGGCGCCGAGCACGTCGCCATAGGAGAAACCGCCGCAGGCGACCAGCCCCTTGCAGGACTCCAGCGTGACGCGGCCGGAGAGCAGATCGCTCATGTGCACGTCGACGGCCTCGAAGCCGGCATGATGGAAGGCGGCCGCCATCTCGATCTGGCCGTTGACGCCCTGCTCACGCAGGATGGCGATACGCGGCCGCTCGCCGGAGAGGATCAGCGCCGCGGCCACGTCGTCCTGGGCATCGAAACCGAGCACGGGGCGGATGCCGGGATCTGCGGCATCGAGCAGGGCATCGTATTCCTGCTGCGCGCAGGCCGGATTGTCGCGCAGGGCCTGCATGCGATAGGTGGTCTCCGACCAGGCCCGCTGCAGCTCGGTGCGCGCGGCAGAGAACAGCAGGTTCTCGCCGGCGCTGATCTCGATGCTGTCGCTGTCGTTCGGGCTGCCGAGCGCGTGCGTGTCGGTCTCCAGCCCATGGGACTTCAGGATACGGACGACAGCGGGCAGATCGTCGATGCGGACCTGCAGCAGGGCGCCGAGCTCCTCGCTGAACAGCGCACTCACGGGATCGTCGCCGAGGCCGTCGAGGTGCACCGCTACGCCGCAGTGCCCGGCGAACGCCATCTCGCAGAGGCATGCGAACAGGCCGCCATCGGAACGGTCGTGGTAGGCCAGCAGCAGACCCTGGCGGTTGAGCGCCTGGATGGCGTTGAAAAAGGCCTTGAGCAGCGCCGCATCGTCCACGTCCGGCGGCTCGCTGCCGATCTGCTTGTACACCTGCGCCAGCGCCGAGCCACCCAGGCGATTGCGGCCCTGTCCCAGGTCGACGAACAGCAGCTCGGTCGGACCGGCAGCAGTCTCCAGCTGCGGTGTCAGCGTGCGGCGCACGTCGGTCACCCGGGCGAACGCCGACACGATCAGCGACAGCGGCGCGGTGACCGCGTGGTCGACGCCGTCCTCGCTCCACACCGATTTCATGGACATGGAATCCTTGCCGACCGGGATCGCGATGCCGAGCGCGGGACACAGTTCGGCGCCGACCGCGCGCACCGTGTCGTAGAGCGCCGCGTCCTCGCCCGGATGACCGGCCGGCGCCATCCAGTTCGCCGACAGGATGATGTCGCCGATGGCGTCGATGCTGCTTGCCGCGATATTCGTGAGCGCCTCGCCCACGGCCATGCGTCCCGCGGCCGGACCGTGCAGCAGCGCCAGCGGCGTGCGCTCGCCCATGGCCATGGCCTCGCCGGTGAAACCGTGGTAGTCGGATGCCGTGACCGCGACATCGGCAACCGGCACCTGCCACGGTCCCACCATCTGGTCGCGCACCACCATCCCGGTGACCGAACGATCGCCGATGGTGATCAGGAAGGTCTTGTTGGCCACCGCGGGCAGGCGCAGCACGCGCCACGCCGCCTCCTGCACGTCGACGCCCTCGGCCGCAAACGCACGCTGCGTCACCGCGCGCCGCCGCACGTCACGCGTCATCCGCGGCGGCTTGCCGAGCAGCAGGCTCATGGGCAGGTCGATCGGCGAATTGTCGAAGTGGCTGTCGCTCAGCAGCAGCTGCTGCCGTTCGGTGGCGCTGCCGAGCACCGCGTAGGGACAGCGTTCGCGCCGGCACAGGCGTTCGAAATCCTCGAGGCGGTCGCGGTCCACTGCCAGCACGTAGCGCTCCTGCGACTCGTTGCACCAGACCTGCAGCGGCGTCATGCCGGGATCGTCGTTGGGCACGGCGCGCAGCTCGAAGCTGCCGCCGCGGCCGCTGTCGTTGACCAGTTCGGGTACGGCATTGGACAGCCCGCCGGCACCGACGTCGTGGATGGAGATGATCGGGTTGGCCATGCCCAGCGCCCAGCAGGCATCGATCACCTCCTGGGCGCGGCGTTCCATTTCCGGATTGCCGCGCTGCACCGAGGCGAAATCGAGCTCCTCGGCGCTGGCGCCGCTGGACATCGACGAGGCGGCGCCGCCGCCCAGTCCGATCAGCATGGCCGGCCCGCCCAGCACCACGATCGGCGTGCCCGGCGGGATGTTGCCCTTCTCCACGTGTTCCGCCCGGATCAGGCCGACGCCGCCGGCCAGCATGATCGGCTTGTGGTAACCGCGCAGCTCGGGACCGTCCGGTCCCGGCACGCGTTCCTCGAAGGTACGGAAGTAGCCGCACAGGTTGGGCCGGCCGAACTCGTTGTTGAAGGCGGCCGCCCCCAGCGGCCCCTCGAGCATGATCTCCAGCGCCGAGGCGATACGCGCCGGCTTGCCGTGGTCGGTCTCCCAGGGCTGCTCGAAGCCGGGGATGCGCAGGTTGGAGACCGAGAAGCCGCACAGCCCGGCCTTGGGCTTGGCGCCGCGGCCGGTCGCGCCCTCGTCGCGGATCTCGCCGCCGGAGCCGGTGGCCGCGCCGGGGAAAGGCGAGATGGCGGTGGGGTGGTTGTGGGTCTCGACCTTCGCCACCAGGTGCGCCGGTTCGGGGTGTTCCGCGTAGGTGTGCACGTGCGGACGCGGAAAGAACCGCCGCACCGGGAAGCCCTCCAGCACGGCTGCGTTGTCGCGGTAGGCGGAGAGGATGCCGTCAGGACTGGCGCGGTAGGACGCGCGGATCATCGCGAACAGGCTGTCCGCCTGCGCCTGGCCGTCGATGACCCAGTCGGCGTTGAATATCTTGTGGCGGCAGTGCTCGGAGTTGGCCTGGGCGAACATCATCAGCTCGATGTCCAGCGGATTGCGCCCGAGCGCGGTGAAATTCTCCACCAGGTAATCGATCTCGTCCGCCGACAGCGCCAGCCCCAGCTCGCGGTTCGCGGATTCCAGCGCGGCGCGCCCGCCACCGAGCACATCGACACGCTCGGCGGGCTCCGGCACCGCGTGCCGGAACAGCGCGCGCGTGTCGTCGACGTCGAACAGCACGGTCTCGATCATGCGATCGTGCAGCAGCGGGGCCAGGATGTTGCACTGCTTCCGGTCCGGCGCCGCCCCGTCGGCCAGCGTCAGGGTCCAGGCGATGCCCCGCTCCACGCGGCGCACCCGCTCCAGTCCGCAGTTGCGCACGATGTCGGTGGCCTTGCTCGACCAGGGCGAGATGGTGCCGGGACGCGGCACCACGATCAGCGTGGGCGTGCCGGCGGCCGCCGCCGTGGCGTGCGCGCCGTACTGCAGCAGCTGTTCCAGGAGCTGGCGTTCACCGCCGTCGAGCGCGCCATCGACTTCGGCGATGTGCAGGTAGTCGGCGCCGATGCCCGCCAGCCCCGGCACCCGTTCGCGGCACAGGCCGAGCAGCTTGTCGAGGCGGAAGCGGGAATGGGCGGGACAACCGCGCAGGTACAGCATTACGACTCCAGGACAGGACCCCCGTGAAGCGGGGAATGATACTGGATCACCCCGGCAAAGTCAGCGCGCGGGGCCGGCCGGTACCCGGGCGCGGCCTACGGGTGCGGCGCCAGCGTGCGTAACTCTCACGCCCGCGGGGCAATTCGCGACACGTCCGCTGCGACGGGGAGGTAGCGAGCGCTGTATGTACGCATCGCACGGCCGCTAGCCGATCTGGCGCCAGTCGAGGCCGCGCTCCTGGCCGGCGACACCGATCCAGTTCGCGGCGCAGCCCAGTCCGTCCGCCAGCGCCGCGCGCGCCAGCTCGGGCCGGTTGTTCTTGTCGCTCAGATGCGCGGCCACCACGTGCTGCAGGCGGGTGGTGTCCAGACTGGCGAGCAGCTCCGCCGCCTGGTCATTGCTCAGATGGCCCAGCGGACCACCGACGCGCTGCTTCAGCGACGGCGGGTACGGCCCCGCCGCCAGCAGCGCGGCATCATGATTGCATTCCAGCAGTAGGGCATCGCAGCGGTCGAGACAGGCGCGGATATGCGGTGTCATGCGCCCGGTATCCGTTATCACGCCGAGGCGGCGCGCGCCGTCCGCGAACACGTACTGGCAGGGCTCGCGGGCATCGTGCGGCACGGTGAAGGGCGCCACCTGCAGGTCATCGATGGCGAAGGCCTGATGGCCGTCGCAGAAGCGCACATCGGGCAGGTCGCGTTCGCGCAGCATGGACCACGTGCCGCGGGTCAGCCATACCGGAAGCGCATACTTGCGGGCCAGCGCGGCCACGCCGCGCACGTGATCGGTGTGTTCGTGTGTCACGAGCAGCGCGGCCAGGTCGCGGGCGCATCGGCCGAGCCGCGCCAGACGGCGCTCGGCTTCGCGCACCGAGAAACCGCAGTCCACCAGCACCAGGGTGGCGCCCGCCTCCACCAGCGTGGCGTTGCCGCGACTGCCACTGCCCAGCGAGGCGAAGCGCATGCGCCGGGGCCCCGGCGCCTAACGCAGCTGTTCTTCGAGCAGGGTCAGGATACGCCTGGCCGTGGCGCCGCTGTCGCGGTCACCCTTGCCGTTCCTGACGATGACATGGGTGTTGGGGCCCTCGGCCTGCAGTTCGATGCGGTACTCGTCGCCGGCCTTGTCGTCGTCGGATGACCAGAACGCCAGCTTGCTGAGCAGGCCCTTCTCGTTCTGCTCGCCCAGCGGATCGTTGTATTTGACGTAGTAGGTACCGCTGGAACGGTCGCGGTCCTGCACCGTGAACCCGACCCGGTCGAGCGCCACGCCGGTACGGCGCCAGGCGCGCGAGTAATCCTCCTTGACCAGCAGCAGCACGCCGCTGCTGTCGTCGACCAGTTCGGCGCGCTGCTCCTGCTGTGCGCGCTGCGCCAGCATGCCCTGCGCCTTGTGTTCCTCCACGCCGAGGAACACCAGCATGCGCTTGAGCATCTCCGCCTCGAGCTCGGGATCGGACGGACGCGGCTCCCAGACCGACGAGGCATCCGCGGTACCGCCCTTGATGACCTCCTGCACACCGCGGTGGGTCAGGTAGATCTCGGTGGTGCCGGCTGCACTGCCGCGTTCCAGGCGCACGCGGTACTTGTCACGGGTCGCCGCCGAGTACACCGGGTCCAGCACCTTGCCGAGCGCGTTGCGGATGATACCCTGCGGGATGTCGGCGCGGTTCTCGTTCCAGCCGGTCTCGAGTATGCCCACGCGCGGATCCTCCAGCCTGAGCAGGAAACCCTGCTGCAGCCAGAATTCCCGCACCCGCGGCCAGACCTTTTCCGGATCGCCCTGCACCACCAGCCACTGCTGGTTGCCGTCACGTTCGACCCGCATGTCGGCCGGCACCGGCATGACCGTGCCGGTCTCGCGTGCCGGCTGGGCGGCACCCGCGCCCGACAGGCTCGCGCCGGCGCTTTCGAGCGTATCCGGCGCCTCATTGATGGTCGAGGAAGACAGTTCCGGCGGCACCTCGAGGGTGTCGATCACCTTGCTCTTGCGGTAATCGATCTTCTCGCGCCCCGGCGCCAGCCGGTCCATGGTGCCGCACCCGGCCAGCAGCGCCCCGGCCAGCACGATGCCGATCGCGACGGTTAGGAAGTTGCGTTGCATAGGATTATCCTGCGTTGAGCGGCACACCGGCCTGCCGGAGCGCCTGTCTGATGGTGTCATGGTATTTCTCCGCCAGCGGCGTGAGGGGCAGGCGGATCCCGGGCGGGATCATGCCCATTTCGTAGAGCGCCCATTTCACCGGTATCGGGTTGGATTCGACGAACAGCATCCGGTGCAGGATGTCCAGCCGGCTGTTGATGGCCGTGGCGGCCGCGCGGTCGCCGCGCATGGCGGCCATGCAGAGTTCGTGCATCGCCGCCGGCACGATGTTGGCCGTCACGGAGATGTTGCCCCGGCCGCCGATCAGCATCAGCTCCATCGCCGTCGCATCGTCACCGCTGTAGACAGCGAAATCCGCGCCGCAGCGTTGCATGATCTCGCGCGCGCGGTCGAGATTGCCGGTCGCTTCCTTGATTCCGATGATGTTGTCGACCGGCGCGAGCCGCGCCACCGTCTCCGGCAGCATGTCACAGGCGGTGCGTCCCGGCACGTTGTACAGGATCTGCGGGATCGGCACGGCCTCGGCGATGGCGACGTGATGCCGGTACAGCCCCTCCTGGGTGGGCTTGTTGTAGTACGGCGTCACCAGCAGGCAGGCATCGGCACCGGCGGCATGCGCGCAGCGGGTCAGCTCGATCGCCTCGCGGGTGGAATTGGCGCCGGTGCCGGCAATGATCGGAATGCGTCCGGCCGCCATCTCGACCATGCGGCGGATGAGATGGCAGTGCTCCTCCTCGTCGACGGTGGCGGACTCGCCCGTCGTCCCGACTGCAACCAGGGCGTCGGAGTGCTGCTCGATGTGAAACTCGACCAGGTGCTGCAGGCTGTCCTCGTCGATGGCGCCATCCGCATGCATGGGGGTGACGAGCGCCACAATACTGCCTTGAAACATTAAGGATTCTCCGCGCACGCAAGAAACCGACATGGTACTGGCGGCACCTGCCACTGACAAGGCAATCCTGCAACCGCCACGGGCGCAGCGCGCGCGGTGCCGCAAAGGTGATAGACTGGCAGGCAATAATGGGCGGTTCCCGGCGCCCGTGGAAACGGAATGAATGAACGACAAATCAGCAATCAATAACCATCACCTGGTCCTGGCCGCTCTGGGGCAGGACCAGACCGGCCTGATCGACGAACTCTCGCGCTGCATCCTGCAGAGCGGCTGCACCATCAGCGACAGCCGCATGGCCGTGCTGGGCGGGGACTTCGCCCTGCTGCTGCAGGTGGCGGGCAACTGGAACAACATCGCCAAGCTGGAGGACCAGTTGCCGGGCCTGGAGCAGCGGCTGGGACTCACCATCACCGCCCACCGCACCCACGAGCGGGCTTCCGCGCGCGACCTGCTGCCCTACGGCGTCGATGTCGTGGCGCTCGACCAGCCGGGCATCGTGCACAACCTGGCGCGTTTTTTCTCGCGGCGAAACATCAACATCCAGGAAATGGTCACCACCAGCTATGCAGCCGCGCATACCGGCACGCCGATGTTCTCGGTGCACCTGACCGTGGAGATCCCTGCCACCCTGCAGATCTCCGCGCTGCGCGAGGAGTTCATGGAGTTCTGCGACCAGCTCAACCTCGATGCGGTCATCGAGCCGGTCAAGGGCTAGCGGCAGGCGCACGGACCGCCGTCACGGCGCGGCGCAACCGGGGTAGCGCCGACCGGCAATCCACCTGCGCGGGGAGTCTGCGATCATGAGCAAGATCAAGCTTGGCAAGAAGGTACCGGATTTCCGGCTGCCGGCAACCGGCGACCAGGAACTCGCCCTGTCCGACTTCCGCGGCAAGCGGGTGGTCGTGTATTTCTACCCCAAGGACAGCACACCGGGCTGCACCACCGAGGGCCAGGACTTCCGCGACAGCATCCATACCTTCCGGCGCCGCAATACCGTGATACTCGGCATCTCCCGCGACAGCCTGCGCTCGCACGAGAATTTCAAGGCCAAGCAGCAGTTTCCGTTCGAACTGCTGGCGGATACCGAGGAAGACGTCTGCCGGCTGTTCGATGTCATCCGGGAGAAGAACATGTACGGCCGCAAGGTGCTGGGTATCGAGCGCAGCACCTTCCTCATCGACGAGGCGGGCATCCTGCGCGGGGAATGGCGCAAGGTCAGCGTCAAGGGGCATGTTGCGGAAGTCCTCGAGGCGGTCAAGGCGCTGCCGTCGCAGCCCGATCCGGCCTGAACCGGGACACCTCAGATCAGCAGAAAATCCGTCACCCCGTTGGCGGTATTGTAGGTGATGATGCGAAAGGGCGTGTGGTCCGGCTCGTAGACGTAGATGCAGAACGCGCCCGAACCCAGCGCCCCCAGCCCTCGGTGTCCGGGTTGTAACCCGGATCGATGCGCGGCGGACTGGTCAGGACGGCATTCCACACGGCGACACAGCGGGCATTGCTCATCAGGCTGCCGCCGCCGGTACCCACCGGCCAGCCGGCGCTGTTGGTCGTCACCGCACTGCTGCCGCGCACCGCCCATTCGGCGTGCAGGATGTTGAGCGCGCTGGTGAACCCGCCGTGGATCTGCTGCGTGGTGGCGGTCTGGGCTTCCTCGCGCAGGTCGATGAAGCGCGGCACGGCAATGGCGGCGAGCACGCCGAGGATCGCGATCACGATCACGACCTCGATGAGGGTGAATCCGCGTACCTGTGTGGCCGTGCCCGACATCCGCTGTCCCCGCGCTTCCAGGATGACCCGTTATCGGCGCCGCGCGCGGAGTATGAACCGGCGCGGCGCGGGGAGCGTGTCAGCTGTGGTGGGCGCCCGCGCCCTGCTCCGGCGCGCCCGGGCCGGCCGCCGTCTCGTCCCGCGCCTTGCGCGGCCAGGCCTGCATGACGGCCTGCACCAGGGTGGCGAGCGGGATGGCGAAAAACACCCCCCAGAATCCCCACAGGCCACCGAAGACGAGGATGGCGACGATGATCGCCACCGGGTGCAGGTTCACCACCTCCGAGAACAGCAGCGGTACCAGCAGGTAGCCGTCGAGCATCTGCAGCACGACGTACGCCGCCAGCATCCAGCCGAAGTCCGTGCTCCAGCCCCATTGAAACCAGGCGATGATGGCAACCGGAAAGGTCACGACCACCGCCCCGATGTAGGGGATGATCACGGACAGGCCGGTCATGGTCGCGAGCAGCAGCGCGTACTCCAGCCCCATCAGCCGGAAGGTGACGAAGGCGGCGCCGCCGACGATGAAGATCTCCCACACCTTGCCGCGCACGTAATTGGAGACCTGGATGTTGACGTCGCGCGCGACCACGTCGACCAGCCGGCGCTGCTGCGGCACGCGATGGTTGATCCAGGAGACGATGCGTTCCTTGTCCTTGAGGAAGAAGAACGCCAGCACCGGCACCAGCACCATGTACACCAGGATCGTGATCAGGCCGAACACGGCCGGCAGCGACAGGCTCAGCACGCGCTGGCTGAGCTCGGTGATCTCGGACCGGATGGTCTGGCCCAGGTCGTTGACCTGCTCGACCGTGAACAGGTTCGGATACTTCTCGGGCAGCTGCAGCATGACGCTCTGCCCCATGCCGATGATATCCGGCAACTGCCGGAGCAGCTGCGTGACCTGGTACGACAGCCGCGGCACCAGCCAGAACAGGGCGAAGACCAGGAACGACATGAACAGCAGGAACACGATCACGACGGCCGCGACGCGCGGCACCCCAAGCCGGTGGATCTTCTCGACCACGCCGTCGAGCAGGTAGGCGATCACCACGCCCGCCAGCACCGGTGCCAACATCTGGCCCAGCGTGAGCATGACGATGAAACCGGCCGCCAGCAGCACGGCGAGGATCACGGCCTGGGGATCGGACATGGTCCGGTGATACCATTCGTAGACGATGTTCAACTGCTGCCCTCCCGCGCGGCCTGCAGCTGCCGGTAATGGATTGCGAAGATTTCCTCGAGCTCGTCGATGACCTGTGCGGAATCGGTGCCGCGCATGATATGGGTCGCCACGATGTCGGAGGTGGCGCTGAGCATCTCGCTCTTGTCCAGCATCGGGTAGGTGCGCGCCAGCCGCTTCAGGCCGGCGACGATGGACTCGGACTCCGGCCGCGCGATCTGCTCGGGCGCGGGCAGCTCCCGCGCCGCCGGGGGCGGTGCGGACGGCCGCGCCGGCTGGCGCGCGGCGAGAAACTCCGCGAACGCCAGCAGGCTGGCCTGGTCCCCGGGGTCGAGGCGGCCGAACAGCTCGAGCAGGTGCTTTTGTGTCTGCATGATTCCTGGGATGTCGGCCGGGCCGGCGCCGGATTCAGTCGCAGCCGCCCGCCCCGCGCCCGCTAACCGTCATCGGAGTGCGACAGGCAGTAGGCGCGCGCGAATGCCAGCAGCTCGTCCATGGCCCGCTGGCGGAATTTCTGCTTCTGGTGCACGAACGAGAAGGGCCGTTCGAGGGGCGGATCGAGTTCCAGCGCGACCAGGGTGCCGAGTTGCAGCTCCTTGTGTATCGTCACTTCGGAGACGATGGACACGCCCATACCGGCCTCCACCGCGCCCTTGATCGCCTCGGGACTGCCGAGTTCCATCGCGACATTCAGGTCCGTGGCCTTGAGTCCGGCATCGGCGATGTATTCCTCGATCACCTCGCGCGTGCCCGAACCTTCCTCGCGCGCGATGAAGGTGTGGTTCTGCAGATCCGCGAGGCTGACCCTGCCCATGCCGGCCAGCGCGTGCTGCGGCGGCACGATCGCGACCAGGCGGTCGTTGCGGCAGTTCTCCACGACCAGGTTCTTGTTCACCACCGGCGCCTCGACCACGCCCAGGTCGATGTCGTTGTTCTCGACCATGTGCACGATGCCGTCCGAGTTGGACACCTTGAGATGCACGTTCACGTCCGGGTACTTCTTGCGGAAATCGCCGAGCAATGCCGGCAGCATGTACTCCGCGATGGTGGTGCTGGCACCCATGATCAGCACGCCGCTGATCTCGCCGGTCATGTCACGCACGGCGTTGTCCATCTTGGCGTACAGGTCGAAGATCTGCGCCGCGTACTCGTAGACACGCTCGCCGGCGTCGGTCAGGCTGATGCGGTTGTGGGTGCGGTCGAACAGGCGGGTGTTGAAGTATTCCTCCAGCTGGCGCACCTGGAAGGTCACCGCGGGCTGGGTCATGTGCAGGCTCTCCGCCGCCTTGGTGAAGCTGAGCAGCCGGGCAACGGTATGAAAAACCTGTAATCTGCGATCCGCCATCGTCGTTCCTGTCAGTCGGCCGGCATGGCCGCCTGCCCTGTTCTAAGTCATTGAGACTATAAAGCAAACAGGCATCTGACACCAAGCGCCACCGCACCCCGCCGCTGCCGGTGCGGGTCGCGAGCGGGGTGCGCGCATCCCGTGCCGCGCCCCCGTGCGGCCGGGCGCCGGCGGCAGCGCCACGACGGTCCGTGGCGCGAGAATCTTGCAAAGTCTTTCAGCAATATAACACCCGGCGCCCGGCGCGCGGGCGCCGTTACCGCTGCACACCGCGGCGCCGCGGGCTGAACCGGCGCGCGGCAGGCGTGTCACAGCCGGTATCCTGCCCCGGCGGCGGCGCACCGGCCGAGTCGGCACGCGCCAGCCGGAGCGTGACGGCCGTCGGCGGGCGGGGCTGACGCACTGGCACATGCCGGTTGATCGCCTTAACATTGCCGGCTCGCGGCCGCTGTGCCTCGCCACAAGGCGCGCCCGCAAATCCCGGGAGAACTGCGATGACGAAACGACTGAATCCGTTGCCGGCACTGCTGCTGTGCCTGCTGCCGCTGGCCGGCCTGGCCGCAACCGCCGAGGAACAGGGACTCGCCATCGCCCAGGAGGCCGACCGGCGCGATGCCGGTTACGGCGACTATACCAACGACATCAAGATGGTCCTGCGCAACAAGCAGGGCCAGGAGAGCACGCGGGAGATCCGCTCCAAGACGCTGGAAATAGTGGACGACGGCGACAAGATCCTCACCATCTTCGACGCGCCGCGCGACGTCCAGGGCACCGCCCTGCTCAGTTTCACGCACAAGGAAGGCCCCGACGACCAGTGGCTGTACCTGCCGGCGCTCAAGCGCGTCAAGCGCATCGCCTCGGACAACAAGTCGGGCCCGTTCATGGGCAGCGAGTTCGCCTACGAGGACATCACCTCGCGCGAGGTCGACAAGTACACCTACAAGTATCTGCGGGACGAGAACTTCGACGGCATGGACGCGTTCGTGTTCGAACGCTACCCGAAGGACGAGAAGTCCGGTTACACCCGTCAGGTCATCTGGCTCGACAAGGAACACTACAAGGAACGCAAGATCGAGTATTACGACCGCAAGGACAGCCTGCTCAAGACCCTGCTGTTCACCGACTATCACCGCTACGGCGACAAATTCTGGCGCGCCGGCGACATGTACATGGAGAACCACCAGACCGGCAAGAGCACGCGGCTGCTGCAGACCAACTTCCAGTTCAACGTCGGCCTGACCGAGCGCGATTTCGACCAGAACTCGCTCAAGCGCGCCCGCTAGGGCCGGCCCGACCTCGTGCGCGTCGCAAGCTGCGCCCTGCTCGCCTGCCTGCTGGCGGCCCCCGCGACCCGGGCCGGGGAATGGCGCGGCTACGTCGCCGGCGAACTGCTGGGTTTTGTCGAGGACCCGCAACAGGCGCAACAGCACGACGCCTACGCCGCGCTCAGCATCGAGCCCGAGTACTTCCACCAGTGGAATGACCGTTACGACCTGTTCACCTTCAAACCCTATCTCATGGTCGATTCGCAGGACGCGCGGCGCACCCACGGCGACCTGCGCGAACTGTCCTGGGTGCACGCGGCCAGTGACTGGGAGACCAATATCGGCATCAGCAAGGTCTACTGGGGCGTGACCGAGGCAGTGCACCTGGTCGACGTCATCAACCAGACCGACCTGGTCGTGAACGAAGACGGCGAGGACAAGCTGGGGCAGCCGATGGCGAAGCTCAGCCTGATCCGCGACTGGGGCGTGCTCGACCTGTTCGTGCTGCCGGGGTTCCGCGAGCGCACCTTCCCCGGCATCGAGGGCCGCCCGCGCTTCGGCGTCCCGATCGGCAAGGTCGCGCGCTACGAGTCCGGCGCCGAGGAACGGCACGTGGATTTCGCCGCGCGCTGGTCGCGCTCCATCGGCCCGTTCGATATCGGACTGGCCCAGTTTGCCGGCACCGCGCGCGAACCGCGCTTCATCGCCCTGCCCGGCGCGATCACTGCCACCGGCATCGCCGAGATCACGCCCTATTACGAGCTGATCAACCAGAGCAGTATCGACCTGCAGGCCATCACCGGCGGCTGGCTGTGGAAACTCGAGGCCATCACGCGCAGCGGCCAGGGCAAACGCATCAATGCGCTGGATGCCGGCTACGAGTACACCTTCGTGGGGATCGCCGAATCGCAGCTCGATATCGGGATCATCACCGAGTACCTGTACGACAGCCGCGGCGACGCGATCGACCCGGCCGTCGTGCTCGCGAGCCAGCCGTTTTCCCTGTCGCCGTTCCAGCGGGACCTCGTGCTCGGGACCCGCCTCACGTTCAACGACGTCGACAGTTCGGAGCTGCTGCTCAGCGTGGTCATCGACCTGGACGGCGGCGGCGAGAGCTACAACCTGGAAGCGAGCCGGCGCATCGGCGATGCCTGGAAGCTGTCGCTGGAGGCGCGCGGCGTGGCGCACGTTCCGGACAACAACGTCTTCAAGAGCCTCGAGGACGACACCCGGGTACGGCTGGAGCTGGCGCGGTATTTCTGATTGTCGAGGCGCGCGGTGAGGCAGCAATCTCCAACCGCCGATTGCAGCGGCGGAGATTGCCTCGCTCCGAGCGCAGTGACGGGAATTCCCCGGTTATGCGGAAGTTCCCGAGCACGAGTCCCGCGCTGCAGCGCGCCCGTTCCGGCCGGCCGCGCCACCCGCGCGCAGGTGCCGGCGTTGCGCGCCAATACATTAGAACCAATCACAAAATTCCGATTCACCTTGCAGCAGCATCCGGTTGTCATTCCCGCGGAGGCGGGAATCCAGTATTCACAGGCATTTCTGACTGCCAGCCACCGCGGACGTGCCGGCATCTAACAAACGGACCGATTTTGAGATAGGTTCTAGTACCGACTGTAGTCGCAGCGTCCGCCCGACAGGGTAAGGCAGACTCAATGACGCGTATGGCCGGACGATAGGAAAGCCGTGGCTGAATGCGGCCCAACTGACGCAGGCGGCGCGTTCCGGACGAAGATCGCCGGAAATCCCCGTGCAGCAAGACTCGATTCGAGACACCTGCCATGAACGACAACCTGATCCGGGAAGTGCGCGGATTGGCCGACAACCTGAAGTACGGCGTGCAGCTGCTGATCTTGCGGCAGCCGCTCGCGGGCTCGCCCTATGTGTCAGGCGACCAGCCGGCACTGCTGCTGCTCGCCTATGCCCTGCTGGTGTTTGGGGTCAGTTATGTGCTGAGCCTGCCCGAACCGGAATTCAACCCTTACGGCATCACCAGCATAGCCACCCAGTCGCTGCTGTTGTTCCTCGCTGCATATACCGCGGCAAAAACAGCCAGGGCAGGTCAGATGCTGCTGCCGTTACTGGTCGCGCTGTTGAGCGTGTGGCCCTGGCTGTACCTGGCATGGCACATCATCGGCGCAGGGGAGAATTTCTCCTATTGGCAATTCTACAGCGACGAACCGTACCGCTATACGCTATACCACGCCTGGGTGGCGGTCGTGTTCGCGACAACGACGGCGCGAACGCTCGGCGCAAACAGGAAGGTGATGCTGATCGCGCTGGGCAGCTACACCGTACTGGCCGGGCTGCCCTTGCAACTGCTTTCCTACGGACCATTCTGGCAACAAGCCTTCGACGACGACGGCGAATACGAAAAATACCTGTCGATCAACGAGGAGGATACCTATTACCGGCAATTCGAATTCATCGAATCCCTGCAAGCCGATCTGCTCAAGGAGCGCAGCGGGATCTCTGACATCTACTTCATCGGCTTTGGCGGCGACGCCATGGAAGATGTCTTCATGAAGGAAGTGCAGTATGCACGCAACGTGTTCGATGAACGCTTCGACACGAAGGGCAGGTCTGTCGCACTGATCAACAACATCAAGACATTGAACGAGACGCCGCTGGCATCGAAAGGGAATCTCGAACGGCTGGTGCAGCACATCGGCTCCCTGATGAATCCGGATGAAGACATCCTGTTCATGTATCTGACGAGCCACGGCTCGGAAAACCAGCAGCTGTTAGTAGACCTGATGCCGCTGGGCCTCAACCAGATCGGGCCGCAGGAACTCAAGGAGATCCTGGATAAGGCCGGGATCAAGTACCGCGTGCTGCTCGTATCGTCATGCTATTCCGGCGGCTTCGTGGAACCCTTGCACAATGAGTACACCGTCGTCGTAACAGCCTCGGCAGCGGACAAGACATCGTTCGGCTGCGGCAACAAGAGCGATTTCACCTATTTCGGCAAGGCTCTCTTCGAAGAGCAATTGCGGCATAACTTCAATTTTCTCGATGCCTTCCGGCAGGCCATCCAGTCCATACAGCGCCGCGAGCGTGAAGAGCGCATCAAGCCATCCGACCCGCAGCTGTTCATCGGCGATGTGATCAAGACAAAGCTCGGGCGTCTCAGCCGGGAGCTCGAACTGCACCATGACCGGCTAGCACCCTGACCCGCCGCGCCCTGGCCATGGCGCGGGCGGCACCCGTTACAGCAGGAAGCAGGCGCTGCTGCCGCGACATGCGGCCATTTGCGACAATGGCACGGCGCGCGGTTACCGACCAGCCTGGCAAGCAGCGAAACCGATTGGCTTTCGGGGAATGCCGTGATAATCTCCGGTAAACACTATAATAATTACCTGTATCGTCGTGCCAGCAATCGACAGACCTGTTCCCAAGCACCGCTTCGCTTGCCTGCTGTGCTGCGCGCTCCTCGGCATCACTGCTGCCGTTCGGGCCGATTACAAGGCTGATATCGGATACACCCGATTGTCGCAGGAACTGGGCGCGAACACCCCGGATGGCAGCGGCGTCCCCGTCACACAGGCCGAAGCCGCCACGGCTGTCGTCCCCATCGGCCTGATCGACTACCCCGTCTACCTGCCGGATGGCAACACCCCCGAGTTCGCAGGCAAGACGATCATTGCCCGCAGCGGCATCGAGGCGGGCACATACTCTGCACATGCAACGAATGTCGGCAAGACATTCTACGGCAGCACATCCTCCATCGCCCCCGGCATTCTTCACGTCGATGCGATCTGGGCCGATCACTGGCTGCAATCCGGGTTTCTCAATTACGGCGCCAATGCCAGGCCACTGATCTCATCGAGCCGTATTGCAAACCACAGCTGGATCGCCGATGCGAACGACCCGGCAATCAACTCGGAACTGCTGCGGCGGGCTGACTGGGCCATTGCTACCGATGAATACATCAACTGTGTCGGCATAAAGAACACCGCCACCGTCAATCAGCCCATCCTCAGCGGCGCGTACAATGTCATTGCTGTCGGCAAGAGCGACGGCCTCAACGGGATCGGTACGACAGCTGTCGACGCTGATTACGTCGCCGGACGCGCCCGTCCGGAGCTGGTCGCGCCGAAAGGCACTTCCAGCAACGCGGTCCCGGTGGTTGCCGCCGCCGCCGCCCTGCTGCTCGAATACGGCAGCAGCAACCCCGGCTTAGCCACCGATCCCGTGCAAGCCTCCACCACGAACCGCAATGGCGACACCATCTACAACACGGGCCGGTCAGAGGTCATCAAGGCCGTACTCATGGCGGGCGCCGACCGCTCTACCGCCAATACCAGCGCCCCCGATATAAGCGATTACCGCGCCGACCCTCTCAACCGGACAGGCAACGGACTGGATCGCCGGTTCGGGGCAGGACAGGTCAACATCTACAACAGCTTCAAGATCCTGCAGGCCGGCGAACAGAACAGCAACGAGGACCTTGGCGCCGGCAGCATCGGCAGCGCAGGATTCGATTACGATCCGTCCTTTGGCGGTGCGGGCGCCAGCAATTCCACCGCTTCATACCACTTCGCGACCGGCGCAGGGCAGGTACTCCTGGCAACCACCCTGGCCTGGAACATCAACATCAACGCCGGCAACGGGCCCAATTTCACCGGCAGCGCCACGCGCTACGATCTGGACCTGTACCTCTACGACATCACCGGAACGCCGGTGCCCGTGGCAAGTTCTGCGAGCCTGGTCGATAACACGGAAACGATTTGGACCATACTGCCCGCCGGCCGGCAATACCGGCTGGAAGTCGTACCCAAACCCGGTCAGGGCATTTTCGCATGGGATTACGCCCTCGCCTGGCGCATGACGGATCTGATCGACACCGACGGCGACGGCATCCCGGATATCACGGACACGGATGACGACAATGACGGGTTGTCGGACAGCGATGAACTGGCGGTGGGTACGGATCCGCTCGATGCCGACTCGGACAATGATCTCGTCATGGACGGAACGGAAATTCTTGCCGGAACCAACCCGCTGCTCGCGTCCGACTTCCCGGTGTGGGGTGATATCAATAGCGACGGTAGCGTCGACAATGCAGACGTGCTGCTGGCCACCCGTGCCGCAGCCGGGCTGCTGACGCTGGACGCAGGCCAGCTGGCGCGCGGCAATGTCGCGCCGCTGGTCAACGGCATACCCCAAACCCTGCCCACTGACACATTCAACGCAGCAGACCTGCTGCTGATACAGCGCAAGGCACAGGGCGTGATCGCCTTCTAGAGTCCGTATCCGTTGCTGTTGGCCATGCCGCACGCACCCGGACACGCCCCGGATCGACCGCCTGCGGATTGACCGCGTTATACCGGCATCAGCCTGCCGCCGTTTGCTGCTCGGGCTGGCGGAACGCCTGCAGGCCCTGCTGGAACAGGCCGGTGATGCTGTCCACCGGACTCACCTCGTCGAGCGCGCTGAGGATCAGCTGGGAACGGTTCTT